>JABUUG010000166.1 GCA_021443285.1 Bacteroidaceae bacterium | reverse complement strand
CCAGTTGTAGATGGCGCCGCCGCCGTACTTCTGCGAGTTGGATATGATGTAAATGTAGTCGTAAGGCACGTTGGCGGCGATGTCGCGCAGCGCCTGCATGTCCTCTGTCATCTGGTATCGCTCGGAGTAGAAGGTGTAGTATCTCACCTTGCACACCGTGTTTTTCCATTCGTGCTCTCCGGGCTTGCTCACTCCCGACTGCTCCGACGGTGCCCACACCGCGCGCACATTATACTTGTTGCGCTTGTCGCCGTATGGCGCGTATGAGAAGAGGCTCTCCACAAAGTTCTGGCAGTCCTTCTCGAACTGCGCCTTCTCTATCGTTGTGTAGCCCTCCGGTATAAGCACTATGTCCACGCAGTGCTCCGAACTGCCCTGATAGGCGATGTCCAGGGTTTGCAGCGATGGGGTGGATTTCCTTATGATGTAGCTCTCCGGGTCAATGTCATGGCTGTAGAGCTGTTTGAACTCGTTCTGCTTGTTGCGCACATCAATGTAGAGCGTAACAGCCTTGCGGGGGTAGGGGAACACGACGCTTTCGGGCATGGCCTTGCTTATGGTCTTCGCCTCGGTGGTGGTGCGCCATTCCTTCATAAGGTTGTCGTAGCCCCGCTGGTAGATGAGTTTGCCCGAAGCCTTGTCCACAATGCGCAGGCGGTAGTTGCCGTAGCCGAAGTCGTCTATAAGGCTCGCTTTGGAACCGGCGAAATAAGGCTCCTCTATAATCTCGTCGAAATAAATGGCTTCGGTGGTGGCGGAGCCGGCGTGATAGTAGTCGAAGCGCATTGTCTTGTTGTAAAACCAGTCGCTGAAATTGTCAGCAAGAATGTTCAGCGTGCTGAACGAAAGAAAAAGGGAAAGGGCAAGAAAACGCAAACTCATAGTTTGTAAAGTGTTTGTACGGTGTAAAAAATATGCCGCAAAGGAAATAAAAAAACTTGACATATAGAAGAAAATCGCCGTTTTTATGTTTCTGCCGTCATTTATCGGCTCAAATTTTGGCGATATGTGAAAATATCGGCTCAATTTTGAGCCGCTATTGATGTGAACCATTATCTTTGTCCCTGTTATGACGACCAGTTACACATATATTATATATACATACCATGACGCTTGAAACCGAAATACTGCAGATACTGCACGACCAGACAAAGGCGAGCCGGGCGGGCATAGTGAACCTGCTGAAGACTGCTCCCAGCGACGCTACCGTGAAGCGCGCGCTGGCATCGCTTGCCGCGAGTGAGCTGATAGAGGTTGTGGGCAACGGCCCCGCCACCAAGTATAAACTGACAACCAAGGCGTTTATGACGCGAATATTCGAACAAAACACAAACTATATGAAAAAGAACATTGCACTTATCACAGGTGTTACAGGACAGGACGGCTCTTATCTGAGCGAGTTTTTATTGGAAAAAGGCTACGAGGTGCACGGCATCATCCGCCGAAGCTCCGTTGACTTCCGTGAGCGTATCGCCCACCTTGAGGGCGCACCGGGCTTCCACCTCCACTACGGCGACCTCAGCGACTCCATGTCGCTCGTGAAGGTCATCGGCGCAGTGAAGCCAACCGAGATATACAACCTTGCGGCACAGAGCCATGTGCAGGTGTCGTTCGACTCACCGGAATACACCGCCAACATCGACGCCACAGGCGTTCTCCGCGTGCTGGAGGCAGTGCGTGCCTGCGGTCTGGAGAAGACCTGCCGCATATACCAGGCTTCCACATCCGAGCTTTACGGCAAGGTGGAGGAGGTGCCGCAGAACGAGAACACACCGTTCCACCCATACTCGCCTTATGCTGTCGCCAAGCTCTACGGCTTCTGGATTGTGAAGGAATATCGTGAGGCATACAACATGTACTGCTGTTCGGGCATACTCTTCAACCACGAGTCCGAACGNTCAGAGCTTTACGGCAAGGTGGAGGAGGTGCCGCAGAACGAGAACACGCCCTTCCACCCCTATTCTCCCTATGCCGTGGCTAAGCTCTACGGCTTCTGGATAGTGAAGGAGTACCGCGAGGCTTACGATATGTTCTGCTGCTCAGGCATCTTGTTCAACCACGAGTCGGAGCGCCGCGGCGAGACCTTCGTCACTCGCAAGATTACTCTCGCTGCCGCACGCATAGCGCAGGGCAAGCAGGACAAGCTCTTCCTCGGAAACCTCGACTCTCTGCGCGACTGGGGATATGCCAAGGACTATGTGGAGTGTATGTGGCTCATACTCCAGCAGGAGAAGCCCGAAGACTTCGTCATCGCGACAGGCGTGCAGCACTCGGTGCGCGAGTTCACACAGCTCGCCTTCAAGCATGCCGGCATTGAGGTGGAGTTCCGCGGCAGCGGCATGGAGGAGAAGGGCTACGACAAGGCTACGGGCAAGTGCATCGTAGAGGTGTCGCCCGACTTCTACCGTCCGACCGATGTGGTGAACCTCTGGGGCGACCCGACAAAGGCGAAGGCAAAGCTGAAGTGGGACCCGAACAAGACCTCTTTCGAAGAGCTCGTGAAGATCATGGTGGACTACGACATGGCGAAGGTTGCCGTAGAGCGCGAGAGCGAAAGAGTGAAGACAAACCTCGCCGCATATCTTGAGAAGGGCGTGGTGAAGTAATATCCCGGCATTCCGTTATTCCGGCATTCCGGCATCCTGGTATTAAACATTAATCAAATGGAGACCCTCTATCCCCTCTTGTTCGAGAACAACTTCCACGAGACCGTGTGGGGCGGCAATCGCATAAAGCCCATGAAGGACTTGCCGCAGGACACTGTCCCAATCGGTGAGAGCTGGGAGTGCAGCGCAGTGCCTGGCAGCGAGTCGGTCGTTGCCAACGGCATCTTCGCTGGAAGGACATTGCAGTCGCTTGTGGAGGAATACCGTGAGCTGATGGTCGGCAGGCAGGTGTATAACATGTACGGCACGAAGTTCCCGCTGCTCATCAAGTTCATCGACGCCGCGCGCGACCTGTCCATACAGGTGCACCCCAACGACAAGATGGCGATGGAGAAACACAACTGCTTCGGTAAGACCGAGATGTGGTTTATCATGGACGCCGAGCCGGGCGCAAGGATATACTCCGGACTGAAGTCGCGCATCTCCGAATACGAGTACAACAAGCGCATAGAGGACGGCAGCATCTGTGATGTGTTGCAGGCACATGAGGTGAAGAAGGGCGACACCTTCTTCATCCCCGCCGGCAGGATACATGCCATCTGCGGCGGCATCATGGTGGCGGAGATACAGCAGAGCAGCGACATAACATACCGCATATTCGACTACAACCGACCCGGACTGGACGGCAAGCCGCGACAGCTGCACACCGAACTGGCGGCAAAGGCTATAGACTACACCGTCTATGACGACTACCGCAGCTACTACCAGCGGCGGCTGAACAAGCCCGTCTGCATATCCGAGTGCGAGTATTTCTCGGTGATACTGCTTGAGGTGGACCGCGCCTTCCACCGCAAGCTCTATAAGTACGACTCCTTCGTGTCGTACATGTGTCTTGAAGGCACCTGCACCATAAACATCCGCTCCTGGCAGAAGTTTGACAAGAAGAACGAGCCTTGCATAAGGACTATCGTGCTGCACAAGGGCAACAGCTGCCTGATACCTGCGGGCGTGGCAGACTTCGACGTAACGCCGCACAACCCGACAGGCCTGACCCGACTGCTTGAGACATATATTAACAACAGGGACTATAACTGAAAAAAAGGGAGTTAAAGAGGAGTTAAAGTGGAGTAAAGAGTGGAGTTAAAGGGACATTACACTCATGCGCATAATTCATTTGTCACTTTAACTCCCCTTTAACTTCTCTTTAACTACACATTAACTCCACTTAAAAATTAAATCAATGAACAAAGACTCAAAGATATTCGTCTGCGGCCATCGCGGACTGGTAGGCTCCGCCATCTGGAACAACCTGAAGGCTCGCGGCTACAACAACCTCGTGGGACGAGGCCATAAGGAACTCGACCTGACAGACCAGTATGCCGTGAAGAAGTTCTTCGACGACGAGCGGCCCGACGCAGTGGTGCTCGCCGCAGCTCATGTGGGCGGCATCATGGCAAACTCGCTCTACCGCGCCGACTTCATCATGGAGAACATGAAGATACAGTGCAACGTCATCAGCGAGGCGTACAAACATGGTGTGGAGAAGCTGCTCTTCCTCGGTTCCACCTGCATATACCCCAAGAACGCGCCGCAGCCGATGAAGGAGGACTGCCTGCTCACCTCGCCATTGGAATACACCAACGAGGAGTATGCCATAGCAAAAATCGCGGGACTGAAGATGTGCGAGTCGTACAACCTGCAATACGGCACTAACTACATCGCCGTAATGCCCACCAACCTGTACGGTCCCAACGACAATTTCCATCTGGAGAACTCCCACGTCATGCCCGCAATGATGCGCAAGATTTACCTCTCAAAACTGCTCAACGACGGCAACTGGGCAGCCATCCGCACCGACATGGACAAACGGCCGGTGGAGGGCATTGACGGCACAGCCGGCGAGGAGGCGATAAAGGCTGTGCTTGCGAAATACGGCATCGAGACAAACAAGGTAACGCTGTGGGGTACGGGCAAGCCCCTGCGCGAGTTCCTCTGGAGCGAGGAGATGGCAGACGCATCGGTGCATGTGCTGCTCAACGTGAATTTCTCCGACATCATCGGCATGGAGAAGTATTCGAGCGTGCATTTCGGGGCATCGGCATCGGGCGAGACAAACCGTAACACCAACGCCGGACGCGGCGGCGCAGTGCCATCGCTCGGCGAGATACGCAACTGCCACATCAATGTCGGCACTGGCAAGGAGCTGACCATACGCGAGCTCTCTGAGCTGATTGTGAAGGCAGTGGGCTTCGAGGGTGAGGTGTTCTTCGACGCGAACAAGCCCGACGGAACCATGCGCAAGCTCATAGATGTAAGCAAGCTCCACTCGCTCGGATGGCACCATAAGATAGAGATAGACGAGGGCGTGCAAAGGCTCTTCGACTGGTACAAGGAGTCGCTGAGCTGAGAGAATGGAGATACATACCTCTTGGCTTTGAAGGCTAATATTGCGAAATAGACAATCCTTATCGATGCGATTTTCTGGAAATATTCAAGAAAATCGCATTTTCTTTTGGCATTTATGAAAAGACTCATACCTTTGCACCGCAATCTTGCAGTATTTGGGGGATTAGCTCAGCTGGCTAGAGCGCTTGCATGGCATGCAAGAGGTCATCGGTTCG
>JABUUG010000165.1 GCA_021443285.1 Bacteroidaceae bacterium | reverse complement strand
TATCCCACATACAAATGGGGCGTTGAGGGCGACACGCCGAGCTTCCTCCACCTCATGCCCAACGGACTCAACAATCCCGACGAACCGGAGCAGGTGGGGTGGGGAGGCTACCACACCTACGCCCTTAGTCCCGACAGCCTCACCTACGCGTGGACTAACTGGCAACAGCCCCAGAAGGACATCTCCGACGCTTATGAGAAACGCTTCTATCCCGACGAGTTCAACGATTTCGCCGCACGCATGGCATGGGCTGAGAAAGGCAGCGGTAACACCAACCCTGTAGTCATCATCAATGGCAGCAAGGGCGTACAGCCATTGGTCATCACGGTGCGTGCCGGAGAAAGCGTCAAGCTCAGCGCATCCAAGTCGTATGATGCGGAGGGCGACAACATCTCGTTCCACTGGTGGCAGCAGAAGGAGATAGGTGTTCCCGTCGAACTGTCATCCTCCACCTCGCCCGTTGTCCACATCACTGTGCCAAAGACAGCCGCGGGCAAACAACTCCACTTCATCTGCGAGGTGCACGATGACGGCGACTTCAGCCTCGTGTCCTATCGCCGTGTCATCATGTGCGTGCGGTAACCGTCATCAGATTCTGCCCGGAGACCTACCCATAAACCGTATTTGTTGTCTGGCTAATACTTGCTTTACTTCTATATTTTGGGTATATTGAATATTTTTTCTGATATATTGAACTTGTTTTAGAGATTCTGCCCTATGTAACAACAACTGTGGGTGAATCTTAAGTTGGGACTTCTTCATATAAACAAAATAGGTTAAAAATAGAACAACTGAACTTGTTTTATATCAATGTTTAGCGGTTGCCCTTAATTTTATCGGCTCAAACTCTTGTGGGGAAAAAAGGTCGAATTTACATTTGCATTACAAAATAAACATTATTTACGGCAAATCGGACAATAATTGGCCCTAAAGGGTGAAAACGGAGAGTTTTTCGTCCTTAAAGAAGAGTTTAATAACTAACATCATTAGCTTGTATGAATTTTAACATTATGAAAAAGTGTTTTTACATGGCAGCCGCCCTCTTCGGGCTTGTGTCGTTTGCCTCATGTACCTCTGATGAGAACGTGAACAATGGCGGCACTCCTGATGAGAAGAAGGTGAAGGAGGTGGTAACGAGCATTAAGGCCACCTTTGGCAATAGCGCCCAAGTGCTTACTGTCGGTCAGAGCAATGACCAGTCGCTGACAGCTGTTCTGCCAAGAGGAATTGTCAATAAATACAGCCGCGCTGCTGACGACAACAAGGTTACAGAGTTCACATGGTATGGCAAGACAGCTGATACACTTCAGGCAGGAACAGCATCAAAGCTTACCAACGAAGTGTTCATGAAGGACTTCCCTAACAATCAGGACAACCTCAAGACACCACACCCAGATCTCGAAGACCTGTCTTTCGACTTCCTCTATGTAAGCAACGGAGAGCCAGTTGAGGTTTGGCCACTCTATTCTCACGCTGGTTATGTTGACGACATCGGCATTTACTACTACGACCAAGATGGTAATATGCACGAGGAGGATACTTTCTGGTCAATGGCTGACGACGGATGGCTCGCCAAAGGCATTAAAACAACTTATCAGAAAAATTATGAGGGTAAGTATGCATATTGCAGATATGCAAAAGAGGATGTAGATACCTACAATGGTACCGGCTACGGCTACAAGTTCCAGCTGCCAAAGGGATGGAAGTGGGGCTTCTATATCAAGAACGACCAGAACGGCAAGAAGTACTCTCAGTCAACACTCCACGCAAAGGACAGCAAGGGCAATCTGCAGAAGCAGGTCGTAACCTACAGGTACGGCGAGTATAACCTCATCGGCTTTGAGGACATCTTCTACTCTGGTGCTGACAAGGACTATAACGACATCGCACTTCTTGTAAGTCCTAAGCAGGTGGTAACTCCTACTGGGCAGGTAACGGTACGCTGGATTACTGAAGACGGCAGGGAGCTTTGTCCTAACGAGTACTCTGGCGAGATGGCATCAGGCGCTTTATACACCGGCTATGCCAAGGAGTTCAAGGGCTGGGAGCTGGTTGACCCGACACACACTGAGGAGACAAAGACTATCAACGAATACGACACAGACAACGTCATCACATTCGTTTACAAGGAGAAGCCAATCCCAACCCAATACACAGTGAACTACATCTGCAAGGACGGCTGCACACTGCTCGGCACAGAGACATTCGGCGGCTTCGTTAATGACGAGATCTACGCTACAGAGAAGATGAAGCAGTTTGAGGATCACGGCTTCACAGTATATGACAAGGAGAGAATAACACTCGTAGAGGACGCTTCACAGAATGTCATCAACCTCTACTATGAGCATACAAAGACAAGCTATGTTGTCAAGTATCTCGACGAAGAAACAGGTGAAGAGCTCACTGACCCATTCGTGGGCAACAAGTCGGACATCGGCGAAACTGTAAACGTAAACGAAATCAACATTCAGGGCTACACCTGCACTAACCCAGGCCAGCAGACAAAGGTTCTCGTTAAGGATCCGAACAGCAACGTATTCATCTATTACTACAAGAAGAACTCTGTTCCAATCGTGCCGATCGACCCGCTGTCAGGCCCAGACATCGTGATTGTCCTCGATGCTCTCGACAAGGATCTCGTTTGCGAGTCTGACGACTTCGGTATCAAGTACAACCAGCATGAGATAGAGTACGCTTACGCAGACCACTCTGCATCGAGCCTCGTTGACCTCAAGCTTGAGCAGGGCAAGCCGATAGCAATCACAATTCCTGACATCAACGCATGGACTAACGACTCGAAGACCTATTGGTACGACCTTGGCAACGGCATAGAGCGCGCTTGCTTCGACCTTCGCCTATACAACTGCCGCGATGCACAGGGCAACACAATACCGGCAGAGACACTCGCTCAGATGCTCAACCTCAACTACATCAAGAAGCCTGCCGGCTACAGCGTACAGGTTGACTGTGTTGCAGGTACAGACCAATACGGCACATCGGGCGTACACATCTCGGTTATAGTGGACCGCATCAAGCAATAAACCAAGCCCCCAAACAGTAAAATACCCCAATATTGAAAGGTCCCGGACGCTCTGAGCGTTCGGGACCTTCTGTCAATAAATCTGACTTATGTGTGAGAGTGTCTCGGGGAATCAGACCTGTTTTTATCAGTAAGTGCTCGGAGTTTTTGGGTCAATAAATAGGACTTATCTGACTTATAAAGTAATGCGAGTTTGTAATTTCTTCGTAAGTCAGATAAGTCCTGTTTATTGATGAAGGTGGATTCTAAAAATTGGAGTTAAGGGAGTTAAAGGAGTGGTAACTGAGGTTGGGAGTTAAAGACAAATG
>JABUUG010000164.1 GCA_021443285.1 Bacteroidaceae bacterium | reverse complement strand
ATTTAACTCCCAACCTCAGTTACCACTCCTTTAACTCCAATTTTTAGAACCCATCTTTATTCAATGAAGATTGACAAGTCCTCTCCACGCGGATTTCTTGCGGCAGAAGTTTTGGCATTGACATACCTGCTGTTTACGGTGTTGATGCTGTTGTTCACTTATACGAGCCATCCCGATGGGCTTTCGCTGCTGGTTGCGCGCTTTCAGGTTGCTGCGATAATCTGTGCAGTATGGTGGATACACTATATGCTTCCTTGCCGCTTCTTGCTTTATGTCAGGGTGCTGCTGCTTGGCGCGCTGCTGTCGTGGTTCTATGCCGACACATATTCGCTCAATCAGGTGCTGCCTAACCTTGACCACCTGTTTGCTTCATACGAGCAGGAACTGTTTGGATACCAGCCTTCTTTGGAGCTGTACAAGGCGTTGCCTTCATGGATGTCTGAACCAATCTATCTGGGCTATTGGTCGTTATATCCGATGGTAGGTCTTGTTTTCTTTTATTATCTTATATGTGAGCGAGAGCGTTTCTTCAGGGCGTCTTTTGTGTTGTTGGCGACTTTCTACGGCTTTTATGTAATCTTTGATTTGATACCCGTTGTCGGTCCTACCTTCTATTTTGAGTATGTCGGACTGTCGGGGATAAGGGAGGGCATATTCCCTGAGGCGGGAACACACTTCATGACATCGCAGGCCTGTCTGCCATCTCCGGGAGACAGCAAGGGATTCTTCTACGGATTGGTGAAGGCGGCACAGGAGACGGGTGAGTTCCCTACCGGAGCATTCCCCAGTTCGCACGTCGGATGTGCAACTGTTATGATGCTTCTCGCTTTTGCCTCAAAACGTAAGGTTATTGCCATCTGCCTTATTCCGCTCTACATACTTCTCTGTGTAGCAACGGTTTATATCCAGGCACACTATGCCATAGACGCAATTGTCGGTTTCTTTACGGGTGTGTCGTTCTATTTCATTTTCGACCTGCTGTATAAGTACGGCAAGCTGCGTTGAGAGCGTAATAGGAAGAGAGGATGATTGTATATAGAAGTAGGCATCGCACGAAGTTTATGTCCCAGTGAAGTTGTGCGTGGGGCAGAGATGCGATGTGGTGTATGGTGTCGTCCATCATCTCTGCTGCAAGGCGGACGGGAATGCCCACACATTCCGTCGGATTTCCGTTTATGGCTGTTACGATTGCGGAAATCATCAGGGTTAAAAGACTCATGGCAAGCAGCATGGTCGCCAACGCTCCGACTATTATGTTGGTTAGCAGGAAGTATGTGGGGAAGTAGCCGAAATGGTAGAGAACGAGTGGCGTGGTGCCGAGCTGGGCAGACATGGTTACGGCAATGAGCGTCGCTGCCTTATGCCGCAGTTTGCCGGCGATTGTTCGTTTCTTCTTTCCTTGTGGACTGCGGAGGGTTTCAAGAAGCCTGAGAGTCAGGAGTATGAAGAAAACGGCAGTGAAGGACAATTGGAAACCTACATCGAACAGGCTCTGAGGTGAGAAAAGCAGTATTATGAAAAAGGCGAACAGCAGGGCATGCATCCCATGATAGGTTACGCCCGCAGTTTGTCGTAAGATGAGTATGCTAAGCATAACCGCCACCCTTATCAGCGAGATGGGGCAGCCTGCGATGAACACGAATGTCCAAATGAAGATGAAGGTTATTGCACGCTGAAAATTACGGCCGAAGGGCATGAGCAGAAAGGTGATAAGCATGACGAAGATGCTGGCGTGCATGCCCGACAGTGCAAGTATGTGTGCTGCCCCCGCCGCTGAATAGTCGTCGCGCTGCTCCTTGTCTATGCGGCTTCTGTCTCCTATCGTCATTGCCGCGATGAGTGCCTCTGCGCGGTCTTGTCCGGCTGTGTATGGGGAAGCGGTAGTGGTATCGGATGTGCGGGGTAGCAGGGTGTTCACAAGCGATGCCTGTAGCCTGCTGAACATTATGAGTGTTTCTGTTTTCGCTTTTTCAAACCAGGTGTAGTATGTGCATTCGGCTATGGGGCGGAAGTCGCCGTCGGGTATGAAGGTCGTGCCTGCGTAGTCATGGCGTCGCAGGTAGTCGGCATAGCTGAACGATTGACCGGGATAGTCGGCCGGCATCTGCCAGCGTGAGGTAATCTGCAGTCCCCTCGTCTTCGCGTCAGGCTGGATGGGCAGCGACTGGAAAGTGGCTTTAAGTTTGTAGGTGTTGGGCAGGTTGGTGGTAACAATATCACAACGCCAATACCTGCCGTTAGCGGTTCTTGTGGGCGTTGATATGATGGCTGCCTGATAGTTCACTGCCTTTTGCGGCAGTTCCCTTTCCGATAGACTCCAACTGGAGGCGATGTCGGCGGCACCGATGAAGATTGTGGCGGTGAACAGCGCAAGCGATGACACCATGGTGTCTGTTTTCCGGAAAATGAAACAGATGACGACCGCAACCGTAACGGCTGCAAGCCATAGCCATGGAGATACAGTCAGATGCAGAATGTCTCCGATAAAAATTCCCAACACGAAGAAGAAAAGAAGATATGGCTGGGAATTTGGCACGGGATGAAGAGGGTATGGAAGGTAAAGATGGTATAGAAAGTGAAGGCGGTGTTTTGACTCTATCTTTTCTTTTTCCCATCTGCAAAATCAAAGTTTGGGGTGGTTACTTCCACTTGTTTGTAACCCATAGCCATCAGTATTTGTGCGATGCTTCGTCTTGCGTTTTCCTGTGCGAGTGTTATGTTTTTCTCCGTAAGGCACCGTTTTTTCATCTTGCTTTTGGCTCGGGCAAGCATTTGCTTGTAGTCGTCTTTTGTCCATTCGCCTGATTCGTAGAACGACTTGGTGAGTGCCTCATCTATGAATCTTTCGTCGAGCAGTTCGATGTTTGGCAGTACGACTGTGATTTTCTGCTTCTCCTTGTCTGTCTTGACTGACTGTTCGTTGAGTTTGCCCATATCTATCCCGATGTGCATGGTGCCGTAATAGATGCGGATGAGTGTGTCATCGCCGAACAGTCTGCTGCGTGTGGTGTCTATAATCTCTTCGTCCTGTATTGTAAGGAACTCCCACTGTCGTATTTCTTTCAGTGCTACGAGTGTTGCGTTCGAGTGTTTGGTTTCCGTCTTGCTGACTACCGTGGCGTCTGTGCGGCATTGCTTTATGGCAAAGAACACTATGCCGCATACGGACAATACGGCAAGTGCAGTAAGTATCTTCTGAAGACGGCGCAAGGGAGACTTTGATTAATGGTGGGTTTTATAAATTGGAGTTAAGGGAGTTAAAGGAGTGGTAACTAAGGTTGGGAGTTAAAGACAAATGACTTTTCTTAAAATACAAACCACATAGGTAATGTCTTTAACTCCTTTAACT
>JABUUG010000163.1 GCA_021443285.1 Bacteroidaceae bacterium | reverse complement strand
CGTACAGCAAAGAATTCAAGTCTATAATAGATGAGGGATATGTTCCTCTGCCAACAGAAGGGTCGGACGACAAACTGATAACGAAGTTTACCGGATGGGACGAAACAAAAAACTTCCTAATCTCTGCTGGAGTAATGTTCTCCAAAGATTTTAAACAGTTCCATGTGTCGCTTGGTGCTGATGCGTATTATATGACTAAGCACCTGTTCTTCAGTGTTAATGCTAAGGGGCAGTATTTTCCTGTTGAAGGTAACCTGTCGCATGTGTATGTTCTTGGCGGATTCGGTACAGCTCCAGAAGCAACACTCATTGACAATTCCATGCCAGGAACATTCGACCATATGAATACCCATGTTGGACTGGGTGGTTTGTACTTCATAAATAGATATCTAACCGCAGGAATAAGCGGCACATGGTACACTCTATACGACATAAATGAAGTTCTACTGAATCCTGGTGTTCACTACGCACAGCCTAAGACGGTATTTGAGACAGAGAAGCAAACAAAATACACGAACTACTTCTACCTGCATGCGCATCTATTCATCACTTTCTAATTTTTCTGTAGCTGTTTTTATCCTGCTTCTTTCTTGCTCTAACGCAAGTAAGAATAATAGTGAAACGATGGCGATGTATATGGCAACAACCAAAGATTTCTCGTCATCGGAGAACGAGGGATTTGAATGGCGTGGCATATATGCCTACTCCAACAGGACAAAGGAGCAGTGTGTACAGCTTAATGTGAGCAGTCCTGACTACGACTGGGACTTGTGGGGGCACAACATAAGGCAGGTAATAGGCAATGATTCTACGATAGCACGTGCAACTGTTGACGGGAAAAAGACAAGTGCCCAGTACTGCTTTTCTTCAGACACTCTGTTCTTTAGATTGAAGCGATTCGTACTCCGAAAGGGCGGCAAAGGCAGGTTTACCATCATGCCAAAGGACAATATGATTGCCTGTCAGTGTGAAGAATGTAAGAAAATAGGGAACACTCCGACCAATGCAACTCCAGCCGTAACAAAGCTGATAAACAGACTTGCAAAGGAGCTACCAAAAGCTAAGTTCTTCACGTCGGCATACAATACCACACTGACACCTCCCAAAGAGGCTATGCAGAAGAATGTGGGAGTGTTTATTTCTGCCTCGAATCTGCAGATGCGCTGCCAGTTTCAGGAGAAAAAAGGATTTAAAGAATTTGAGGGACTACTTGACACATGGCTGGATAAGACGAAAAATATATATATCTGGGACTATTGCAGGAATTTTGATGACTACTTTACCCCTTTCCCATGTCTTGAAGTACTGCGCAGTAGGCTTATATATTACAAGCAGAAGGGGGTAAAGGGTATATTTCTTAACGGCAGTTCTCCGTGCTACTCCACCTTTGATGACATACAGACGTATGCTCTGTCAAGGCTGATGGCAAACCCAAATTCAGAGATTGAACCTATGGTTAAGGAATACCTAAAGGCATATTATCCAGAGACCCAGAAGATTATATCAGAATACTATCTGCATTTGGAGAATAAGGTGAAACGGAGCAACAACTACCTTCCAATGTATGCGGATATAAGTGAAGCGACAGAATACTATCTTCAGATAGGCTCTTTTGAACAGTTCCGCAAAGATTTGGAAAAGGCATCAAAGGGAGTTGATGGAGAGGAAAGGAAAAGGCTCAATCTACTTCTTACTGCGCTGAATTTTACCCGTATGGAACTCATGCGGACGAAATTAAAGGGCTATACAAGGCAGGAGGCAGAGGATGCTCTCGAAGTGATGAAAGGAGCTCTTGAGGTTAAGGAAATGCAACAATATAAAGAAGCCAATGGCGATCTTTCAGAATACATAAAAAGATGGGAAAAAGAAGTTTTATCTTCATATTAGGGCTTTTGTCTGTCTGCACTCTTACTTTAACATCGTGCAAAAAGAAGGTCGGCAAGACAGGAGTTATCGTAATGGACTCTGTGCGTCATTACTACAGTGTTCTGCAAGGGCAGGAGATTGAGATGACTTGGCGAATAGCAAATGTAGGTGAGTATCCTCTTGTGTTCTCTGATATACAACCATCGTGCGGATGTATAAGTGCAGATGGTGAAGACAACAACATTGTTCTCCCCCATTCAGAAAGTAAACTAAAGTTCATCTTCCGTACCGAAAAGTATGTCGGATATGTTCACCACACAATCCGTTGTTTTGGGAACATACAACCAAACGGTATGATGGAACTTACTTTTGACACGAATGTTGTTCCACCATATTCTGCCTCTCCCGACTATGAGGATGTGTATAACCAATGGCTTGAGGATAATGCCCGTCTTGAGGGTTTTATGGATGAAGCAGCCAACGAGCGCGGTTATTGGACAGACGATGGCGGCTTCTCAAAGTCACATGCGAAGTATCCTTGGAAGGAAGAAAAGAAGAAAAGTGAATACTAACTAATTGTTTAAGGTTGGTAATATAAATTTGACTATCCCTAAGATACGTTATCACTTTTGAGCATTTATATAACTAACCTTAAAAATACTTCTTGTTAATTATAGATTGGTGTATAATATCATTAAAATACGCAAAAACTGTTAAAATTACAGGATAAATAGTTCTGTCAAAGTGGAAAAGACTACCTTTGCGCAGGATTTTGAGAAAGCTATGGCTAAGTGAGAGCAAATAGAAATATGTATCTTTTTGCCAATTGTGAGAGGTTTCCGTTAATATTCATGTTAAAAGTCAGTTTGCCACTTTCCTGAGCAAAAGAATTTTTTATAATAACGTAAAAGAATCATAGAATAACTAATAACACTACATCATGGAACTGGATTATTCAAAATACACCATTTTAATTGTTGATGATGTTCCTCTTAATATTATCCTTGTAAAAAAGATGATAACTCCACGAATTGCTGTAAATATCAGAACGGCTAACAATGGTGTAAAGGCACTGGAATCCATCCGTGAGCAAAGACCAGACCTTGTACTTCTTGACCTGATGATGCCTGTTATGGATGGTTTTGGGGTATTAGAGGCAGTGAAGAAAGACAGTTCTCTTAAAGATTTACACATCGTAATACTCTCTGCCCTTAACAGTGAACTGGATATAATGAGGGGACTTAAAGCT
This sequence comes from Bacteroidaceae bacterium, assembly GCA_021443285.1. Lineage (GTDB taxonomy): Bacteria > Bacteroidota > Bacteroidia > Bacteroidales > Bacteroidaceae > Prevotella. The sequence goes on along the minus strand of JABUUG010000163.1, from coordinate 296 downwards.
GGTGCTAACGACTTTATTACCAAACCGATAATAGCAGAGCGCCTTTTTTCTTGCATAGAGAAACAACTTACTGATGTAGAGTTGAAGAAATGAGCACAACAAATCGTCTATGATTTTCAGGAGTATGATGTGTGATATCAAATCAACAAATCATGGATCATAAATGCACAACCTTTAATGGATAGAAGCATCTGTGGGTGTGTAAAAATAAAAACACGCTCTTTGGGTTCTATAAAAATTAAGAACATGGCAAATTTAATTTCTTTCTTTTTAACTTTTCAGTGCTGGGATTTGAA
>JABUUG010000162.1 GCA_021443285.1 Bacteroidaceae bacterium | reverse complement strand
GAAATAGCGGATTTTGTCAACAAGTATTTCTACAAGGAGGAGGCGCTTATACCCGTACCGCTCGAGCATCAGACTGAGACGCAACCATATCCCAATATTCCAGAAAACGTTGAGGAGACATGGATTGACAGGCATCGCATGATATTCATTGATGTGAAAAAATCGGACGAGGAGAGCAACTTAAAAGCCAACACAAATGAGGCAAAAGTGGCAGCATGGATTGTTCTGGAAGTGAAGAAACGCTATGCAGACAGATTCAATGCCCGCAAGACTGTAGGCATTATTGTACCATACCGCAACCAGATATCCACTGTGCGCCAAGAACTTGAAAAGACTGGAGTGCCTGAGTTTATGGACATAAGCGTTGATACGGTGGAACGCTATCAGGGAAGCCAGCGGGATGTCATCATTTACAGCTTCACAATCTGCCATCCGTCCCAGCTTTCCTTTCTTTCCGCAAACACTTTCTACGAGAACGGAAGGACAATAGACCGCAAATTCAACGTAGCCATAACACGCGCAAGAAGGCAGTTTATAGCTCTCGGCAACAGGGAAATAGTTGGCATTAATGATGTTTTTGCAGCTTTCTTAGACCATTCAAATGTAAAAGTAGTAAATTTGCAGCCAAATGGAATACATAAAAATTGAATACCAAGATATTCATGCCTGTGCAGAAGTGGCTTTCTTTGCTACTGCTACAGGTGTTTCAGAAGCTCATGTTATGCTTCATGTCACCTCTCTCTGCGAACTGTTCGAGAACCAGCTGGCGAGACTCAATACAGCAGTAAAGCGTATTCAGGCAGAGGAGGCTCTCGCAGGTCATGCCATTGTGTACAAGAGATATTTCCTCAGCGATAGTGCTAACCAAAGGGAGATTATTGAGGACGAAGGCACGGTTGCAGTGTCCTACATACAGCAGCCGCCACTTGATGGCAGTAAGGTAACACTTTGGCTATACATGGTAAAGGGAATGGCAATAAACCATGATGAAGGTATGACCATTGCCGAGCACAACGGCTATAAACATCTATGGCGAATGAGCATGGTTTCCAATGCCGCAGACCCTTATCTACAGACAAAAGAATTGCTAAGCAATTATGAGATGAGTCTTGCAAAACATGGGCTTACCCTTGCCGATGACTGCATAAGGACATGGTTCTTTGTGAGGGATGTAGATTCGCAGTATGCAGGACTCGTCAAGGCCCGAAGGGAGTTTTTTACAGAGAGGGGGCTTACCCGAGACACACACTATATAGCAAGCACTGGTATAGGTGGTTCTGCCCCAGAATGCAACGCAGCTGTGCAGTTTGAGGCATACTCCATAAACGGTCTTTCTTCTGAACAGATACAGTACCTCTACGCTCCCACCCACATGAATAGCACGTCGGAATACGGTGTAACGTTTGAGCGTGGCACAGCAATAAATTACGGCGACCGCACACATATATTCATATCTGGTACCGCTAGCATCAACAACATGGGAGAAGTGGTGCATAAGGGCGATGTGAAAAAGCAAACCCGAAGGATGGCGGAGAATGTTGGTGTGCTGCTTAAAGAAGCAGACTCATCCTTTGACGATTTGATGCAAGTAATTGTTTATCTACGAGATATGGGCGACTATCACATAGTAAAGGACATTCTTTCCTGTCTTCTGCCGCCAGTCCCAATAGTTTTCACTTTGGCATCTGTATGCCGACCTACATGGCTTGTAGAGATGGAATGCATTGCTGTTAAGGCAAACAAAAAAAATAATATGCGAGACTATTAAAAAATCTCGCATATTTTTTTGTTTTATGTAAAGAAAAGATACCTTTGCAAACAGAAAATATACTCTCTCTTTCTTTTTCAAATCCAGGCAATGGTTTGTCGTGAGGACATTACTATTGTCTGGTAGTGTTTATAGGCGGCAGAGCCCCGGTTATACCTAAACCGATTTCAGTATTTCAAGCAGATGGTTCCACACCATCTGCACCGTCGGTATAAGGAGTTTCTCATCTGGAGAGTGTACACCTCGCATAGTCGGACCGATGCTTACCATATCGAGGTTCGGATAACGCTCGGAGAAGAGCCCGCATTCCAGTCCTGCATGTATGCCGAGCACTTGCGGTTCCTTTCCGAAAAGTCGTTTGTAGGTTTCCACTGTTACTGCTGTCAGATGACTGTCAGGATTCATTTTCCATGCAGGGTAGCCGTCAGACTGCTTCACTTGTGCTCCTGCAAGTTGGAAGCATGCCTTTATGGTATTTGCCATATTGCGGAGATTGCTCATCACATTTGACCGCTGTGAGGCAACGATGGTAGTCTCGGTGTCAGTAGTCTTTACTGATGCAACATTGCTTGAAGTTTCGACGAGCCAGGAGATGGCCTCATCCTGACACATTGTATATATGCCATTATCCACCGCCTGCAGACTTCTGATAAGGCTGTCGCTGGTGTTCTTAGGCATAACGGGTACAGCATCGCAGGACTCCATACGGTACTGCATACCTGGCTCTGTAACATGGAACTCATCGTTGTATTCAGATGTAATGATGTTCCAGTCTATCATCACATTGTCCTTATCTGCAAACGGCACCGCAAAGACAACTTCACCATCACGAGGTATAGCGTTGTGCATACGCCCTGAGTTGAAGTAGGCAATGCGGATGTCGCGTTTTTCCTGTTGGGAATAGAGGAAACGGGCAAGGAGTTTTATTGCGTTGGCACGCTTCTTGTTAATGTCATCGCCGCTGTGCCCACCTGTCAGTCCCTGTAAAGTTGCCTTCATGAAGAAGAAATTCTTCGGAGCCTCCTCCCTTTTATATACAAAAGTGGCTGTTGTGGTTATTCCTCCGGCACATGAGACGAATATCTGCCCTTCGTCTTCGCTGTCAAGATTGATAAGCATATCTCCTGTCATGAAACTGCTCTCCATGCCCATTGCGCCAGTCAGCCCTGTTTCCTCATCGCGTGTGAAGACACATTCCAGTGGCCCGTGTTCATAATCGCCAGCAAGTATTGCGAGCTGCATGGCACAGCCTATTCCGTCATCGGCACCGAGAGTTGTGCCTCTTGCTTTCATCCAATCTCCGTCGATGTAGGTCTGAATGGGATCTGTTGTGAAGTCTATTATGGTACTAGGGAGTTTTTCACACACCATGTCCATGTGGCTTTGCAGTATGACTGTTGGCTTGTCCTCATAGCCTTTGCTGGCAGGCTTGCGGATGAGTACGTTGCCTACTTCATCGACTACTGTTTCCAGTCGTCGCTGCTCTCCGAAATCTTTGAGGAAGGCGATGATTTTCTCTTCGTGCTTTGATGGGCGCGGTATCGTGTTTATTTTTTTGAACTGCTCAAACACGCAAGCAGGGCTGAGACATTGATTCATTTATGATTTATGATTTGTGATTTGTGAATTTTATTTGTGATTTGTGATTTGTGAATTTTATTTGTGATTTGTGATTTGTGATTT
>JABUUG010000161.1 GCA_021443285.1 Bacteroidaceae bacterium | reverse complement strand
CAATGGCTTTTCCCGATGTGATGTTTACGTTGTTGCCGGCTGTAAGGTTGATGTTGTAGCCCTCTAAGTTCAGGTCTCCTTTTGGCGCAGAAATCTTGATGCCAGTGAGTGAGTTCAGTGAGATATCGCCGAGAGGGGAGCTTATTGATATGTTGCGTTTGCCGGAATCCATGCTGACCTTGTAAATGCCCAGACCGTCAGTCATGGTGATTCCACCATTCTTCCAGTTCCAGTCTTTGTTAGAAGCATCTGGTATGACTTTGGAGAAAAGATCGCTGAGGAAAGGTAAAGGAAGGATTGAACCGAGAAGTTCGCCCCATCCGCTTCCCTTAATAGGGTCGTCAAATGTGATTTTATGTCCGTTTCTGGACTGGACGGCACTTTTCTCTGAATATGCCCAGCCAAGACTATTTGCACTTATGTCGCAAAGAACGAAGGGCTTGTCGGGGTCGCCGTATGCGTAAGCCACCAGCACCTTGTCGCCTATGCGTGGAGTGAAGTTGAAGCCGTTGGCAGGCTTTGCCACTGGCATCAGTTCGGATGGCATTGCGTTGTATTCGTCGTCAAAAGTTACGCGCACTCTGCCCATTGCCAGAGGGTCGGTGTTTGTCGTGCCATTTTCGCAGTCGTTCTTTTTCAGACCGAGTGCGAAATTATTGTTTAAGCTTGTTATGTCTTCTTTTATTTTTGGTATTTCTTTTCCGTCGTCTGTTGTTTCTATTACTTTTTCTTTCACTACACTACTGGTTTCGCCTTTGGTTTCAACGACAGTAGCTATCCTTATAGTGTTGTTCACCAACTGGTTCTGACCGTTAGGCATAATCCTTCTGCCGTTTGTTGCGCCATTTTCTCCACTGCCTGCAGACAGGAACGGAGGGATAATGCCTGGACACCAGTGTGAGTCTGAGATTTCATCTGTAGCATCGCTGGCAAATTTCTTTTGATCAGACGACATCAAAGAAACTTTCGCCCGTCTGACAGCTTTTATCGTCATAGAATAACCATTGCTACTATATTCAAAATCTACGGCGTTGGCACAGAATATTCCGCGCTCCAGTTCACCGTCCTTGAAAACCTGACGGTAGAGGAAGTAGTTGCCCAAACGTATGTCGTAGTACAGGTTCTGCGACTTCAGCGTTACCAGTTTGTCGTGTGCTTCCTTATTCCCATTGAAGGCATCTACGCGTGTTTCTGCTTTTGTTCTGGGGGATATCGGCTTGGTTACTTTTTCATTTTGGGGACTTTTTGGTTTTTCATCGTCGCCTTTACATTTGTTAGGATCAACTAGTTCAGAGTAAGTGTCAATATTATAGTTTTTGGACGTGTTGAACTGTATCTTCTGATGTTCTTTCCGTTTCTTAAAGGTTTCGGCTGTACCAGCAATGGCGGCTTTCAGAAGTGAAATGCCGAAGGATAGGCTCATATCTGTTAAAACCTTCATAACCGCAGATTTCAGCCTGTACTGACCTAAAAGATTGCCGATTCTCGGTATCCAAGCAACCGGTTTCTTATAGTGTTTTTCCGCAAGCATCGCGGTATGTGATTGGTCAAGGTTGAGCTTGCTACTGTCGTTATATTTTAAAAATTCTTCGCAGCTTGTTATAGATTCTGCATTGATGCTTATAGGGCTCTCATACGCCTCGAAAGGAATAATCTCCTGAGGCTTAGGTTTGGGCTGGGGTTGAGGTTGGGGCTCCGGCTTTCCCACAAGGATAAAGTCTATCTGCAGGTATGGTTTCTCCCAATTCTTGTTGTGCTTGTATATGTATATTGACGGATTGAATCCGTGATTTGCTTTTTTTGTGCCTTCTTCTGTTGTGCTGTCAAGTTTAACCTCCTTGGGAGTAAATCCGTAAGGTATTATGTAATACTTTTTTTGAATTGACCAATAGGTTCCACTAGCATTATCTTTGTCTATCTGTTCTCCGTTTGCGTCAAAACGCATCTTCAGGTGCAGCTCGCCGGAAGTGTTACGTTTTTTGTCATCATAATCGTATATTTCAATACGGTCGTCGAAAACTTTGTATTTTTCAATAGGCGAGTCCTGTTCAGGTTTGTGCATGTGAGGCTCTAATACCAGACCATCACCGGTCATATACTTCTTTGCAACATCGTTAAAGTAGATGGTAATCTTTTTGTCCACCGTTCCAGATGTGATATCATCATCGCCATCATCACTGTTACCATCAGTTTTTGTGTATGTTCCACCTATATAGTTGTTTATGAGTATGCTATTGGCAAACAACTCTGGATTTGCTTCATTGAAACCGCCGGTTATATCTTTGAATTCAAATTCCTCTTTAGGGTCAACTCCCTCTTCTACTTTTTCTGGGTTTTGGTATTTGATAGCCTTGCCATTTAGCGTTAGATAGCTGCCAATGAGTCCGTCATGGTAGTGGCCAGATCCGAATCTCATCTCGCTGTCTTCGTAGAAGAAGTATTCTCCGTTCTCATAGCATACGCGGCAGAGGAAGTCGTATGGGGACTCACGGCTCTGTATAAGCGTCGGGTGAGTCCTGTCTGTTTTGTAATTATCTATTGTAGTTGTATCCCTTTCAGACAGATGCTGGAATTTGTTCTTGTTACGTTTACCGGGGGCTATAAGCAAATCCCCTTTTCCAAAATCATTTTTACCAGAGTACGTTGCGTAGCCATAATTCTTAAAGATGTTGTCTAATTCATTTGCGTAGGAATAGTGTGCATCGTTAAAATTCACAAAATAGTCTGCGATATCTGTGATGCAACGGTTTGTGTATGACATGCTCAGGGAGGGCAGAGTAAGTATCTTGTCTGCACTGTAGGCAGTGAACGACATGGAGAACTCCGTGTCGATGTAGTCATCCACCTTTGCGGAGAACACGAAATAGTTTCTCAGTATGTCTATCCCTTCATAGCTCAGGTTCACCGTAGCTTTTGAGAGGAAGTTCTTGATGTGGTCAATGATTGCTAATGACTTGTTGTCGGTCCCTTTGCATGTTAGGGTAACATCAATGGAGTTTGGGCTGAAGAGCTGCTTCTTCACATTGAACGATGACACCGTTATCTCCGCCGTCGGAACTTTTATGAGTGTTTTTTTACTGAAAGAGTGATCTTCACTATCCATATCGCTCACAAACTCCAGGGTATCATATTCCCTCTGTGCTGGTGTCTCGGATACTATACCTCCTTTAATACCGCAGATAGACAGTGTTATTCTTCTCATAATAGGTAATCAGTTTTGTCAGTTGTTGATTAATGGCTCAGGGATAAGTGTGATAAGTCAGATTTATTGATTGTCTTCTGTTGTCAATAAATTTTACTTATTTGACTTATAATCTTTGAGATAAGTCTTATTTATTGATTAGAACATGAATGAGCTGCCGTCGTTCTCCACGCCGTCCTCTTTCGGCATTGCGCCCTTCTTGTAGACCTCGTTTGGCTTGCCGGCGTCTGCTCTCATGTTGTTCGGGTCGGC
>JABUUG010000160.1 GCA_021443285.1 Bacteroidaceae bacterium | reverse complement strand
TGGCAGTGGAACCACAACCCCGACAACCGCTACTGGTCGCTCACCGACCGCGCAGGCTGGCTGCGCCTGAAGGCAGAGGTTATGGCAAACAATATACGCGATGCCCGTAACACACTGACACAGCGCACCTTCGGCCCCACCTGTTCTGCCGAAACAAAACTCGATGCAACAATGATGAAGGACGGCGACTGTGCCGGTCTCACCTCGTTCCAGAACCGCTACGGCTATGTCGGTGTTGAGGTAGTGGACGGCGTGAAGAAGGTGGTCATGCGCCGCGCTATGGAAAAGGGCGATGCCGCAGGAAAGGTCATCGAGAGCGTGAAGATGAAGGGCAATGTCGTTTATCTGCGCCTTGTTTGCGACTTCACCAACCGCACCGACAAGGCGAAGTTCTACTACAACTTCAACGGCAAGAAGTGGCAGCAGATAGGCGACGAGATGCAGATGCACTACGACTGGCCCGACTTCTGCGGTCAGCGCATGGGCGTGTTCTGCTTCCCCACCAAGACAACCGGCGGCTATGCTGACTTCGACTACTTCCATATAGGAAAGTAAGCCTTTCCCCAAGTTTTCATTCCCCCAAAGAGCCCCCGCGTTCGTCGCGTCAGCGTCGAATCCTAATACAATAAACCACCCCCAAATCCCCTCATAACCCAATGACCAACAGACTTTTATGGACATCCATATTGCTGCTGTCCGTTATCTTCCCGGCGTTTGCCGACACCCCTTTGCGCCGTCCCATATCGCCTGAAAGGCCGATGTGGATAGTGCATATCGACACATGGAACACCCCCGACCCGGAGCGTATCATAGAGATGGTGCCGGAGGACATCCGCCCATACTGCGTGTTCAACCTCTCGCTCTCCGCAACTGATGCCGTCTGCTGCAACGGCTACGACGTGTGCGACTCATGGCTGAAGGCGTGCGCACAGAAGAGGGTGTGGTCGATGGTGCAGTGCGCCAGCGGTTCACACAGCCGCTTCTCCGACCACGACCTCGCCGTCTATGAGGACTATTTCCGCAAATACCCGAACTTCATCGGATGGAACTTCGCCGAGCAGTTCTGGGGATTCGGCGACACGGGGCAGCCATCGTTCCTTGAGCGTCTCTCCCTCTTCGGCGACATCCTGAAGATTTGCCACCGCTACGGAGGCTACCTCGTGGTGAGCTTCACGCAGTCGTACTATTCGGCTGACATGATGCCAATAGCCTATATGAAGCGTAATACGGAGGTGAACAGACTGCTCACAGAGCATCCCGAACACTTCATCTGCTGCGAGAAATACACTATGTCAAACGGCTTCTACGGCATTGAGAGTGAGTGTCTTGGAGCATGGCTCGGAGGATATGCCGGACATTACGGCATACGCTTCGACGCCTGCGGATGGGCTACTGCCGACCAGGACGCCGAGCCGTTTGTGAAGGCGAGCGGTGCAATACCAATCATGGAGCATGTGATGCTCACCGGCGAGACCGTCATCGACGGACCGGAGACAATCCCCGTAGAAGTGTCGCGCGAAATCTCCACCACCAAGCTCTCTGACGGCTACACACGCAGGCAGTGGGCGTGGTTCCCCCACTTCATAAACATCAACATCGACGAGTTCCGCAAGATTCTCGACGGCACGGTCAGGATTCTCTCGCGCAAGGAGGTCATCGAACGCTCGAAGATATGCGTGCAGAACGACCTCCGCAATCAGGGCAGCAACGACTACCTCAGTCCCGGCACACTCTTCGACGGGCTCTACCGCCCCGACTGCGACCATGGCAGGGACAAGTCGTCGGAGGGTGCTAACGCATGGCTCGACAACAAATGGTGGCTGAAGAGCACAGGCCGTTATCCCGCCATTCCGTACCTATACGATGTTCTCGACGACGACGCAAAGACCATGAAGGTGGTGAAGGTGTCGGAGTACAGCAAGTATTGGCCGACAGTTGCCGACAAGGTGAACGAGTTCAACACCCTCTTCCCACAGGAGTACACGGGCGACATTTATGCCGCACATGCCGAGAACACATGGATGACCTACAACCCCTACCAGTATGACGATGTTACAGCCGGTGGCACACGCACACGCCATATCTCCACCCATCGCGCATCGGGAAACATACCGTTCCTCTACAACACCGCCGACAGCATCTCGATAGACTTCTCGCCATACTCAATGGCAGTGATGAAGGAGTTCCCCGACAAGCTCACGCTCTACATGACAAACTACCGCAACAGCAAGTCGGGCGACAAGTTCATCGAGGCGGATAACGCTACGGACATCATCAAGATATACGGCGCAACAGAGAAACCGCAGCTGACATGGCATGACCGTGCCGACCACCGCGCATCGGAGGTTAAGAAGACTTATGCCGACGGAGTGCTTACCATCGAGGTGAGCCATAACGGACCGGTGGAACTGAGCATAAAGTGCAGCGGCAAGGCGACAGGCAGACTGACGCAGTGGACAGAGGCGAAGATAGAAGTGCCGGAACTGCCACAGGTCTATACCGGCGTGTTGCAATACGAGGCGGAGAACTTCGACTATCGTAACATACGCGCTTGCCGCGGTAATGGCTATTATCACGGTCATGCCGGCTATCAGGGACAGGGCTTCATGGATATGGGCGCCAACTCCGCAGCCATGATACGCGACACCGTCACCGTACTCCGCGAGGGCGAATACAACCTCACCCTCCGCTATCAGGCACCGACAGCAGCGGGAAGCCTCTACATCACCGTTAACCGCAAACGCTATACCGTTGACTGCCAGCAGACTGGCGAGGTGTGGACAGAGGTGTCACTGCCAGTGCAGCTCAATGCGGGCGAGAACGCCGTCAGCATAAGATACAACGGCACGCCGTTCTCACCATACCTCGACTGCATAAGGATTGACGGCGGGGAGGACGAGCCATACGCATACGGCATGACCGTCTCGCAGACCAGCATCAGTGACATAGCGCAGGTGGTTGGAGGTGTTGATGTGAGGATGGACACATTCGTCTTCAGCGCATACGGTATGCAGGGTGATGTAACCCTTTCTGCTGATAATGAAGCCTTTGAACTTTCAACCGATGAGAAAGGCGTGTTTGCACAGACCATCACCGTTGCAGGAGCCATTGCAAAAGAGCCGCAGACAGTGTATGTGCGCCTGAAGGCTGACGCAAAAATCGGCGAGCATTTGGCTACGGTTACAATATCAGCACAAGGACTGGAGTCGAGGTCAGTGGATGTGTCGGGTTGGGTAACGCCAAACGAATACACCGCAGCCTATGACTTCGAGGACGACGAGGCAACAACCGCTGCACAGACACCGCCGGCAAAGGGTATCACCGTGGGTAGCGGCAACCCATGCACCGCCGGAGTCGTAACATACACCGACAAGGCGCAGACCGTAAGCAATATGCTGAAGATTTACAGCGCGTCGGGAATAAACGGCACTGGTGTGCTCAACCTCGACCGCTTCACACAGAAGTCCACAGACTACAGCGTCACATGGCGGCAGGTCGTAACACCGTCGCTCACCTACAAGAACGGCATACTCATGCGCGGCGATGTGAACACC
>JABUUG010000015.1:39212-41006 GCA_021443285.1 Bacteroidaceae bacterium | reverse complement strand
GAACCTAGGACCTCCAGATTATGAGTCTGTTGCTCTAACCAACTGAGCTAAAAGCCCGATGCTATAGTGATTGCCCCACTTTTGCGCTGCAAAGGTAAGATGTTACAGCAAGATTTGTGTCATGGAGTGTTTTTTTTAAATTGCAAGAGCATATTTCTTGACACAGATATAAATATATCCTTGCAATAGACAAAAAAAGCTGCATCGTAATGATGCAGCCCTTATACAGTTAACGTGTATGCTTTACTTGAAGTAGCGGTTGTAGAGACCCTGGAATCCACAGCCATGACGAGCCTCGTCCTTTGCCATTTCATGGATGCTGTCGTGTATAGCATCGAGGTTGTACTTCTTCGCAAGTGTTGCGATGTCCTGCTTTCCTGCGCATGCACCACATTCTGCTTCCATACGCTTCTTAACATTGGTCTTTGTGTCCCAAACGAGTTCGCCGAGCATTTCACAAATCTTTGCAGCATGCTCTGCCTCTTCCCAAGCGTAACGTTTGAAAGCCTCAGCTATTTCAGGATAACCCTCACGGTCAGCCTGACGGCTCATGGCGAGATACATACCAACTTCTGTGCATTCTCCATTGAAGTGATCATAGAGTCCCTTCTTCACTTCTGGGTCAATTCCGTCAGCTATGCCGAGTTTGTGTTCTGTCACCCAAGCGAGTTCTTCTGCCATTTCATTGAATTTAGCAGCAGGTGCTTTGCAAAGAGGACACTGTTCAGGTGCCTCTGGACCTTCGTGTACGTATCCGCACACTGAGCAAACGAATTTCTTGTTCATGGTTTAAAAGCTTTTTTTTTGGTTATAAGAATAATGTAAATAAATCACGTGCAAAGATATGGTTTTATTCTTCTGTTACAACGGTGTCCACATTTTTTTTGCTTTATGTCGAAATATGTGTTGATATATTTAATCATTTTTTGACAATGCAGCAAACAATAATAGAGATTTCATTGCACGTATTAATAAAATGATAACTTTGCGGAAGATAACTTCATTTACATTATCAATAAACAAAAAATAGTCCAATCATAAACAAACATTAATAACCAAATAATATCTTATACCCCTCCTAAGTATGGCAAAAGTAGTAACATTAGGCGAGATTATGCTCCGCCTTTCTCCTGCTGGACAGGATCGTTTCATCCAATCAGAAAGTTTCAGAATCATCCCTGGTGGCGGTGAAGCGAATGTAGCTGTGTCCGTTGCAAATTATGGTCATGATGCTTATTTTGTGTCAAAACTTCCAAAACATGAAATCGGACAGATTGCAGTGAATGCGCTGCGCCGTTATGGCGTGGATACACGTTTTGTTGCTCGCGGTGGCGACCGTGTAGGTCTCTACTACTGCGAGACTGGCGCATCTATGCGTCCATCGAAGGTTATCTACGACCGTGCAAACTCCGCCATCGCAGAGGCTTCTCCCACCGACTTCGACTTCGACGCTATCATGGAGGGTGCAGACTGGTTCCACTGGTCAGGTATCACCCCGGCAATCTCTGACAAGGCTGCCGAGCTGACAAAATTGGCGTGCGAGGCTGCAAAGAGACATGGCGTAACAGTATCCGTTGACCTCAACTTCCGCAAGAAACTTTGGACATCGGAGAAGGCAATCTCCATCATGCGCCCGCTCATGCAGTATGTTGATGTATGTATCGGTAATGAGGAAGACGCAGAACTTTGCCTTGGTTTCAAGCCAGATGCGGATGTAGAGGGCGGCGAGACAAACGCTGCCGGCTATGAGGGCATTTTTAAGCAGATGAAGGAGCAGTTCGGATTCAAGTATGT
>JABUUG010000015.1:25046-38116 GCA_021443285.1 Bacteroidaceae bacterium | reverse complement strand
GCGACAAGGTGAAGGCTGGCGACTGGCAGTATGTTACAGACAAGTGCAAAGAGTGTCTTGATGTAATCGCAAAGATACGTGCATAAGCGAATCTTCACATTAATATATATCATTACCCTGTGTTCGGCGCTCAGCTGGGCACAGGGTAATGACTTTTCTTCTGGCAGAGAATGGCTTAAAGCAGCAAAGGAGCAGTTTGAGAAGGGCGATTACGACAGTGCATTGTACCTCATAAACAAAGCTGACATACAAAAGGGGCAAGTGCAGACAGAGCCTGAACTGGAGGCAGACATACATGAGTTATACTGCCTAATATTCTCTGCTAAGAACAACAAGCATGAAAGCGACTACCACCGCAACATGTATCTTGACATAAGAGAACATGCAAGGAAGGACTTGCAATTGGAGCAGAAGGCGAAAGAGCTGCAGAGAGAAGCACAGATAATGAGTGTAAAAATGACACTACTCGCCATAGCAATAATTGCACTAATATTAATCAGCATGTACTTCAGGCAGCAGTTTATGTATGACGGTGAGAGAGGAAGAAGGGTACTGAAGAAGAAAGATTATGACGAAATTTTCGAGGAACAGGATGAAAGGCTCGCAGTGCTGAGGCACAAACTGACGGTAAGCAAGGAACAGAATGCAGATAAACAAGCAAAACTGTTTGTTGTGAACTCCTTATCTCCGTTGATAGCGAGACTGCGCTATACTCTGACGGGCTATAAAGAAGGTAGAGAGGGTAGAGCGGAGAAGACGTACGCGCTGGAACTGATAGAAAATATAGAACAACACAACAATCTGCTGACAGAATGGATAAGTCTGGAGCAGGGAAGGTTGTCTTTGAAAATAGAAACATTCAGTATTGGGGAGCTGTTTGAACTGCTAAAAAAGAACAATAAGACATTTGCACAGCAGGGCATACAGTTCAGTGTGGCAGAGTCAGAAACAAGGATAAAGGCAGACAAAGTGCTGACCCTCTTCATGCTCAACACTCTTGCCGACAATGCACGGAAAGCTATACGTGGAGAAGGAGGTATGGTGAAGATTAGCTGTGAAGAAAAAGATGGCAACGTGGCAGAACTGAGTGTTACGGACAATGGTATAGGCATGACACAGGAACAGGCGGACAAGATATTCTCAAACAGCATTGTAAACGGTCATGGTTTCGGGCTACTGAACTGCCGTGGCATTATAAACAGTTACAAGAAGACGGGTACTCTGTTCAGAGACTGCATGATAGGTGTGGAGTCGGAGGTTGGGAAAGGCTCCCGCTTCTATTTTCGATTGCCGAGGATTGTCATGTCTGTAGTAATGATGCTGTTTGCTGTTACGATGACTATAGCTCGCCCAACGCGCTACACAGAACAGATAGATATTCCTATTCTGCGTCAAGCTGCCGACTATGCGGACTCCACGTACTATTTGAACATTGACGGGAAGTATGCACTGGCGATGGAATATGCTTTCCGCACGGACTCGTGTCTGACAGCCTACATGAGCGATGCCATATCTCCTGACAGCATATTAGTAAAGAATATTATAGTGGATGTATGCAACGAGGCTGCCGTGGCATCTCTTGCATTACACAATTGGGACGATTACCATTACTTCAACTCAACCTACGAACGTGTACATAAAGAGCTGACAACCAACCATGAGATGGAAGAATACTGTCGCAAGCACAGCGACTATCTATCGTCCATTGTTTCTGTATGGCTCATTGCCAACATGCTGTTTACCATTGTATGCATAGTTGTTGCAGTACACCTGTACTATCTATGGAAGAAGCGTAGCGAGAGGATTTCATATCGTGACTCTCTGCATCTTGATGACAGGGCATCGCTCATCCGTCAGGTAGAATACGAGACAGAATCTCTGCACATATCAAACAACTTGCTTGCCAATGCCCTTTCTGCAATAAAGCACGAGACGATGTACTATCCCAGCAGGATAAAGACACTACTGCAAAACAATGCTCCTGCAGAGGAGATTCTGGAGATGTCGACCTTCTATGAACAACTGTTCACAAATCTGACAGGTACAATCTCAAGGCAGAAACTGCCAAACGGAGTGAGGATAAGTTGTGTAGACGGTATCAGGGCAGACAAAGATTTGTACCACTACATGATGCATCTAATAAAAAAATATCTCAATGTCAGCGAACTGAGCATAACAGAAAGAACTAATGGGCAGTATCGTGAGATGCATATAGACACAAACGGCAAGGATGCGAGCAACTGCTTCTCCCCCACCCCAGACAACATACCAATGCTGATAAGCCGGCAGATAATCAGAGAGATGGGCAACGAGAGCTTCAGGGGATGCGGAATAATCGCTGAGAAAGAAAAGATAGTGATCAGGATAGCGAAGAGTCAAGTTCCATAAACTTCCCTTAACTTCCAATCAGAGTCCACCTTTATTTATAATCCATACAAATAGACTTTGAGGTCAGACATACTGAAACAACTTAGACAAATCACGCAATATCAACGACTTAGGAAGAGGATAGGAAGGATAGCACCGGATTGATTTAGATAATATTGTTTTTATTAAGTAGTTAATAATCACTTTTTTTAATTTTTCAAATAGCTTTAGTAATCTTATTAAAATGCAGAGTGCCATATATCCTTTGATATACAAGTGTTTTGTAGCATAAGTGGGGAGAGGCAAAAGTTTAAGGCGGTTTTACACAAAGAAAAAAAGAATTACCTTTGCAGCCGTTTAAATTACTGTTCAACGAGACCTGTATTACCGAGCAAGAGTAATTTGGAAAATTTGGAAAGCACATATCAGTCACAATGGAGCGATTGTCTCAGAATAATCCGCAATAATGTGGAGCCAGAGACATTCAACACTTTCTTCGGCACGATGCATTTTGAGTCGTACAGCGAGGAGGAGCATGTACTGATTATTCGTCTTCAGAGCCAATTCATTTATGAGTATGTAGAGGAGCACTTTGCGCACCTTATGAGCAAAGTGTTGCGGAAAATGTTTGGGAAGGATGTTGTGCTCAAATACCGCATATTAGAGTTGAAGACTGAGAATGTTACAGTTGATGTTCAACCAGATGTGAAGCCTTACATTGGTGTTTCGAACATACGTAAATATCCCCACCAGTCTCCGAGTGTGCTTGACTGCAGCGTAACTTCTTCGTTTGATTCCCAACTTTCTCATGATTACACTTTTGAGAATTTCATTGAGGGGAATGCTAACAGGGCTGCTCGTGCGATAGGTCTTTCTATAGCGGAGAACGAGAGCAGTAAGCAGTTTAACCCTTACTTTATATTTGGTCCGTCGGGTTGCGGAAAGACACATCTAATCAATTCAATTGGTGTTCGGACGAAGGAGAGATGTGGGTGGAAGCGTGTGCTATATATTAGTGCAAGGCTTTTTCAGGTGCAGTATAGCGATGCTGTTCTTGAGAACAAAGTGAACGATTTCATAGCGTTTTATCAGACGATAGATGTGCTTATCGTTGATGACATACAGGAGTGGATGACAGCAAGGAAGACCCAGGAGGTTTTTTACCATATCTTCAACCACCTGTACATGAACGGTAAGAGGATAATCCTTGCGAGCGACCGCCCTCCGGTGGAACTGGAAGGTCTGAACGAACGTCTGAACAACCGTTTCTCCTGGGGTACTACTCTAGAAATAGGCAAACCGGACCGGATATTGTGCAAGGATATACTGCGGGCCAAGATACAGCGTGATGGTCTTGACATTTCGGAGGAGGTTACAGACTACATTGCGAATACTGTGAAGGGTAGTGTTCGTAATTTGGAGGGTATAATAAGCTCGCTGATGGCTTATTCTGTGGTTTACAACTCTAAGCGTATAGACATTTCTCTGGCAGAGAGTGTGATAAAGCGTAGTGTAAAGATTGACAACACCCCTCTGACCATGGACGACATCATGGAGCGTGTGGCAGAAAGTTACCGTGTGAGTGTTGATGCTATTACGGGCAAGGGGCGTCAGCGCAACATTGCTGAGGCTCGGCAGACGGTAGTGTTTCTTGCTCAGAAGCACACGAAGATGGCGTTTCAGCGTATAGGCAGACTTTTGGGTGGCCGCAGTCACTCGACAATCCTGCACAGCCTGAGTCAGGCAGAGCGGTTGCTCAGGGTTGATGGCGGGTATGCAAGACGCGTGAAGGAGATAGAACGGTCTTTCTCTCTGGCGGGGGAATAATCACAAAGAGAGAGAGGATAGGGAGAGAAAGTAAAAAAGGCTGTTGACAAAAATCAACAGCCTTTTTAAGTTTCGTTTTATTTAGTTTCGTTCTCTGGCAGCATTACGACCTTGACTTTGTTGCCATTGTTGAGGATGACTGTCCTGACGAAGTCGGAAACGGACTTCTGTGAGAGAGCCTTGATGGCAGGTATTACCTCTGTAAGGTTTTCGACTTTGTATTCGTCGGCAGCAGCGAGTATGTTTATCCAGTATGAGTTTGTCTTAAGGTTTTCCTGGTGCTTCTTGAGGAGGTTTTCCTTGACCTTGTTGAGCATATCGGCGTCGACTGTTGTTGCGAGTTTCTGAAGTTCAGTTTCCATAATGTTAAGTGCAATATCCTTCTTTTCGGGCTTGAACGGGCAGACTCCGATGATGTAGTTGAATGGCATGTCGAGTGTTGGCGATGTGTTTCCGCCGGCAGAGGCGGAGTAAGCGGCACTTTCCTTCTCGCGTATTTCGCGGATGTATATCATCTGGAGGATTTCACCGGCAGCCTGTGCGTTGAGCTGGTTGTCAAGAGTGAAGGGGACGGAGTTGTTGTACCAGTATATTCGTGCGACTGCCTTTGGTGTCTCCATCTTACGTGTGAAGATATTTTCTTTTACACCTTTGTGATATTGTGTAACGGGCTTTGCAGTCTCCTTATTATTTGGGTTTCCGGGGAGAGATGCGATATACTGGCAGATATGGTTGCGCAGGATCGCCTCATCGTAGTTTCCAACGAAGTAGAAGGTGAAGTCGGCGGCATTGGCGAGTCGCTCTCTGGCTATCTGGAGGCAGCGGTCGTAGTCTACTTTCTTGAGGTCTTCAATGGTGATGCGCTGCTCGGCGGGGTCATAGTCGTGGAGTGTGTTTGTGAGTGAGTCGGAGAATGCGACATCGGGGTTGACAGAAAGTGTATTCAGTAGGGTCTGATACTGCGCCATGATGTTGTCGAAAGACTTTTGGTCTTTGTATATATTTGTGAAATAGAGGTATGCAATCTGCATGAACGTCTCTATATCCTTAGGAGTTGAGGAGCCTGTGAGCAGTTCATGCTGCTTGGCGAGGTTGAAGCTAAGGCTTATCTTCTTTCCTGCAAGTGCCTTCTGGAGTTCGGTGCTGCTGAAATTACCGAGACCGGAACACTCGACAGCATCGTTGATTATCTTGAAGTTGATGATATCAGTCTTGTCATAGAGGGACTTGCCTCCGACGGATGTGGCATAGAAGGCTATCTCGTCTGCCTTGAAGTCGGTCTTCTTCATTATGACGCGGGCGCCGTTAGAGAGTGTCAGCTCTGTAGATCCGTACTTGTCGTTCTTCTTTTCGCTGATGATTTTACCTTTCTCGGGCAGGACGGGCACGAGCGGTTCGTTCTTTGTGTTGTCGAGATATGCTTCGAAGTTCTCTTTGGCGACGGCGAGGATGGCTTCCTTGAGTGCCTGCGATTCGGGCTGTTTTACGCCTTCGGCTTCACGGTTGAGTGAGAGGAGAACTACGTTTTTTCCATCAATGTCGAGGGCGGCTGCCTGTTGTGTTACCTGATTGACAAGGGTGGTGTTGATTGCGTTGCAGAGCGTGCGGTCAAGTTCAAGCTCTGTGTCAGGACTCATTGCCACATAGCCGTTGAGGAAGTGGTTGTAGAGCTCTGGTCCGAGCTGGTCATTGTGTATCTTGTCCTTGTTGGTCTGCTTCGCCTCGACAGCGGCAATGATGTTGTCTTTTGCGCGCTGCAGCTCGCTGTCGTTGAATCCAGCCTTGAAAGCCTGCATGAGTATGCGGCAGGCAGCCTGTGCAGCCTCCACATCCTTACCGTCTTTTGGCAGGACTACGAGCTCAAAGCACTTCATTGTCTTTGACATGAGGAATGTGCCATAGGAGAGCTGTGCGACGGTAAATGGGCAGTCGGCGTTCTGTGCGGCCTCGCTCAGTCGCTCGTTGACCATTGAGCTGATGGCATTGGTCATGATGCCCATCATCTCTGCGGGTGCATACTCGCGCATCTGGCGTGGAAGGGGCTGCGACTTGAAGCAGATGAGCATCTGGTTTTGTGCCTGCTCCTTGTCCTTGTCAACGACGACAATCATCTCGTTGTTGTCTGGGACAGGTTCTTCTATGACTTGCGGTGCATCGGCAGAGGGTTTTGGAATAGAACCGAACACCTCCTTTAGTTTAGCCTCTGTACGGTCAACATCTATGTCACCTACAATAACTATAGCCTGGTTGTCAGGACGGTACCATTTCTTGTAGTAGTTGCGAAGTGCATCGTGTGAAAAGTTGTCTATGACTTCCATCTTACCGATAGGCATACGCTGACCATATTTTGAACCAGGATAGAGTTGTGGGAGGTTACGCTCGAATATCCTCTGGGAGGCAGAAGAGCGGAGGCGCCACTCTTCATGGATTACTCCTCGCTCGTTATCTATCTCCTTGCCGTCGAGTGTGAGTCCGTTTGCCCAGTCTTTGAGTATAAGCATGACGGAGTCGGTAACAGCAACTCTATCTGTTGGTACGTTGCACACGCGATAGACGGTCTCATCGGTGGAGGTGTAGGCGTTGAGTTCCCTACCAAAAGCGCATCCGATAGAGCGGCAGTATTCAACGACGGCATCGCTGCTCTTGAAGTTTTCGGAACCATTGAAAGCCATGTGTTCAAGGAAATGTGCGAGACCTCGCTGGTCGTCATCCTCCTGGATAGAACCTACTCGCTGTGCTATCCAGAAACTGGCGCGCTTTTCAGGATAACCGTTTTTCAGGATGTAGTAGGTAAGACCGTTGTCTAGTTGGCCTCTACGCACGTCTTTGTTGAACGGAATTTTTTCCATTTGCTGCGCCATTGCGACAATTGGCAATAGGAGTAAGAAGAGGGGATAAAGAATCTTTTTCATTGTAAAATTGTGATTTATGTTGTTGATTCTGCGTGCAAAGGTATGATTATTAAACAAAAACGCTGGGGAATCAGGGATTTATGTAAATTTGAACTGCATATTAGTGCCATGTTCTCCCAATAAGGGGGGGGATGTTATGCAGAAAAAAACTTATATCCTCCCCAAAGTGACAAGCAAAAATAATAATCAATCATACTGCCATGAAAAAAGTATTGCTATTTCTTACGGTGATGTTGGCTACAATGTATGCCTACGCGACCGACATCGTAATCTCGACAAACAACACATCGCTTGCACTGACAGCAAAAGAGGGTGAGGCGCTGAAAGTGCGCTACTATGGCGACAAGATTTCTCCCGCCGACCTTGATGGTGTGCCGACAACATGGTGGGATGCTTATCCTGTATTCGGCACATCGTACAACTATCCGTCATGCCTTCAGGTGCAGCACACCGACGGCAACCAGACGCTCGACCTTGAATACAAGGGTATGGAAGAAAAGGCGACTGCCGACGGAAGGGTTTACCGCATAAAGATGCAGGACAGGATATACCCGTTCTGCGTGGATGTGTGCTATCAGACGCACAACTCCACAGACATCATTGAGACATGGACGGAGATAACGAACAACGAGAAGAAGGCAGTGGTGCTCAACCATTTCGATTCGGGCTTCCTCCCCATCCGTCGCGGCGATGTGTGGGCATCACACCTGCACGGCACATGGGCTGACGAGACGCGCGTAACGACGGAGAAGGTTGAGATGGGCGGCATGTACATAGCAAACACAGACGGTTCGCGCAATGCCCACACCACGCACCCGGAGATAATGATTTCACTGGATGGAAGACCGCAGGAGAACAGCGGCCGCTGCATAGGGGCGATGCTTTGCTGGAACGGGAACTACAAGCTGCGCATAAAGACCACAGACAAAGACTACCACCTACTGTTTGCGGGCATCGATGATTTCGCTTCGCAGTATCATCTTGATGCAGGCAAGACATTCACTACGCCGAAGCTCGCCCTCACCTATTCGGACAAAGGTCTTGGCGGCGTGTCGCGGAACATTCACAAATGGGCGAGAGGCGGCATGATAGCACATGGAGACAGGCTGCGCGACATACTGCTGAACTCGTGGGAGGGCGTGTATTTCAACATAAACGAGGAGGGCATGGCGGGAATGATGAACGACATAGCATCACTCGGCGGAGAACTGTTCGTGATGGACGACGGATGGTTTGGTGGCAAATACCCAAGAAAAGACGACTGCTCATCGCTCGGCGACTGGGTTGTTGATAAGAACAAACTGCCTAACGGAATAGAGGGACTGCTCGCACAGGCAAAGAAGTCGGGAGTGAAATTCGGTATTTGGATAGAGCCGGAATTCACCAACACCACATCCGAACTCTTTGAGAAACACCCCGACTGGGTGCTGACAGCCGGCGCAAGACCGCTGCAGAAGGGGCGTGGCGGTACACAGGTGCTGCTCGACCTGACCAACCCAAAGGTGCAGGACTTTGTGGTGAAGGTCGTTGACGACCTGTTCGGGAAATTTCCCGACCTTTATTATATAAAGTGGGATGCCAATACTCCGCTTGCCAACTATGGTTCAACTTATCTGCCAAAAGACCGCCAGAGTAACCTCTATGTTGACTATGTGCTCGGACTTGAGAAATGCCTGAAGCGTATCCGTGAGAAATATCCAGACAAGGTGATACAGGCATGCGGTTCAGGAGGCGGACGCACCAACTACGGAGCAATGCCGTACTTCGATGAATTCTGGGTTTCCGACAATACTGATGCCCTACAGCGCGTTTTCATACAGTGGGGGACAAGCTATTTCTACCCAGCCATATCTATGGCACAGCATGTAAGCACATCGCCAAACCACAACACAGGGCGCAATATCCCGATAAAGTTCCGCTTTGATGTGGCATCGAGCGGAAGATTAGGTATGGAGATGCAGCCAAAGGAGATGAACAAGGATGAGTTTGAGTTCAGCAAGAAAGCCATCGCCGAGTACAAGAAAATACGCGAGGTGATACAGTTCGGCGACCAGTACCGTCTCGTATCGCCATACGACAATCCAGACCTGGCATCGCTGATGTATGTAAATGAAGACAGGAGTAAGGCAGTGTTCTTCGCTTACAAGCTACGCAGCTTCAAGCTGATGAAGTTTCCTCTTGTACGAATGGCAGGACTTGATGCGAATGCGAAATACAGGATTAGGGAGGTGAACGTAATAAACGAGAAGCGTCGGTCTGCGCTTGATGGCAAGGTAGTGTCAGGGCGCGTGCTTATGAACACAGGTATAGAATTGAACTTCGATGACTATGATGAGTTTGCATCTCGTGTATTTGAACTGAAGAAAGAGTAGAGGTGGGATATAGAGGATAAATGCGAAAACCGCAACCAATCTGTAAAGATGGTTGCGGTTTTTGCTTTATGTAAAAATCTATGGTTTATATATTGCGTAAAATGCAGAATTATACTATCCGTGATATAGTTTAGCAGACTGATAGACAGGCTCACATGTGAGGTTTATGCCAAGTCGGCGGAAGATTTTCTCATCTTTTTCGGAGAGTATGACAGTGGAGTGAACTTCGCACCCTCTGAGTTCGGACAGCTTGTCTATTGCGTTACGGGCATTTATGTCAGTGAGTGCACATATAGAGAGTGCGACAAGGACTTCTTCTGTATGGAGACGAGGATTAGTATGCTTGAGTTGCTTTGTTTCAAGTTCACATATTGGCTCTATTACCATAGGTGAGATGAGATTGACAGCATCAGGTATGCCAGCGAGATATTTCAAGGCATTGAGAAGCATTGCAGATGCCGGTCCGAGGAGGTCGGAAGTTTTTCCACAAACTATCTTCCCATCAGGGAGTTGTATAGCAGCTGCAGGCTGTCCATCAGTTTCTTCGGAACGTCTGTTTGCAGCTATTGCAACGAGTCTGTCTTCGGGTTTGATGCCTGCCTGATTCATAAGGATTTCTATCTTATAGACCTGATCGTGGTCGGCATTTCCTTTTCTTTCCTCGACGAGAGTCTTGTAGTATCGTCTTATAATCTCCTCGTTTGCAGCTTGGCATGTTGCCATATCATTGACGATGCAATTTCCTGCCATATTAACCCCCATATCTGTGGGAGACTTATATGGACTTTTTCCGAGAATATGCTCCATCATTGCATTAAGCACGGGGAAAATCTCAACATCTCGGTTGTAGTTTACCGTTGTCTTGCCGTATGCCTCAAGGTGGAATGGATCTATCATGTTGAGGTCATTGAGGTCGGCAGTTGCTGCCTCGTAAGCAAGGTTTACAGGGTGCTTGAGTGGTATATTCCATATGGGGAATGTCTCGAATTTTGCATATCCGGCCTTAACTCCGTTCTTGTTCTCATGGTATAGCTGCGATAGACATGTAGCCATTTTTCCACTGCCTGGTCCTGGGGCTGTAACAACAACGAGTTGCCTTTGTGTTACTACAAATTCGTTCTTGCCATATCCATCTTCACTGACTATCTTATTTATGTTGCGGGGATAGCCTTCAATGGGATAGTGTCGATAGACCTTAAGTCCGAGTCCTTCAAGTTTTTGCTGGTATGTTACGGCATTAGCTTGCCCTGTAAAGCGAGTGAGGACAACACTGCTGACATACAATCCGTAGCTACGGAAGGCGTCAATAAGGCGGAGGACATCCATGTCGTAAGTGATGCCAAGATCGCCTCTGACTTTGTTTTTCTCTATGTCGGCAGCATTGATTGCGATGATTATTTCTGCATCATCTTTGAGCTGCGTGAGCATTCTGATTTTGGAGTCCGGCTCAAATCCTGGCAGGACACGAGATGCATGAAAGTCGTCGAAGAGTTTTCCTCCAAATTCGAGATACAGTTTTCCTCCAAACTGTGCTATACGTTCTTTGATGTGCTGCGACTGTGTGCGCAGGTAGGCATCATTGTCAAAACCCTTTATCACAATATTATTTACTATTAGACGATTTCTCTGTGGACAAAGCATCAAAGCCAAGTCCTATTTAGCTATTGATTTTGATTTGGTATTTTACTATTTGACTATTTGCATAAATTCCTTGCTACCAGGAATGTCAAAATTTTCCAATAACTAAATAATACACAATAGTTAATGGTAAATAGTACAATAGTAAATGAGACTATTCAATTACTACGAGGATGGTGTTCTCCTTCACAGCATCTCCAACAGCAACCTTTATCTCTGCAACCTTGCCTTCGCATACTGCATCAAGGTTATTCTGCATCTTCATTGCCTCAAGCACTACAACGGTCTGCCCTTCCTTTACCACATCACCAACTTTAACTTTCAGAGCAGTGATTGTGCCAGGCAGTGGAGATTTAACGACACCTTTAGAAGCACCCGCCTTGTTTGCAGCAGTTACCAACTTTACGGGAGCCTTCATTTCCTTTTTGATTATCTGGAAATTATCACCATAGGGATTGCACTGGCGTGTCCAGTTTGTTTGTTTTGATATCATAATAAATTGTTATTAAATAAGTTAGGGGAGTTCTCATTATTGCTTGAGAACTCCCCAACTGATATTGTTTTACATTGGGATATTTCCGTGTTTCTTCTCTGGCAGAGAGTCGCGCTTTGTAGCAAGCTGTGCAAGAGCCTTGCAGATGCGGAAGCGCGTGTTACGAGGCTCTATCACATCGTCGATATAGCCGTATCTTGCTGCCTGATAAGGATTTGCGAAGAGGTCTGAATATTCCTTCTCCTTTTCAGCGAGGAAAGCCTTAACATCTTCTCCGGCCTCTTTCTTTGCTTTTGCCTCACGAGCAGAGAGCACTGCAACAGCACCAGCAGCACCCATAACAGCGATTTCTGCAGATGGCCATGCGTAGTTGAGGTCTGTGCGAAGCTGCTTGCATCCCATCACAATGTGTGAACCACCGTAAGACTTACGCAGTGTGACAGTTACCTTTGGTACGGTAGCCTCTCCATAAGCATAAAGCAGTTTTGCACCGTGAAGGATGACTGCGTTGTACTCTTGTCCTGTTCCCGGCAGGAATCCCGGCACATCAACGAGGCTGACGATTGGAATGTTGAAAGCGTCGCAGAAACGGACGAAGCGTGCGCCCTTACGAGAAGCATTCACGTCGAGCACACCAGCATAGGCAGAAGGCTGGTTAGCGACAACACCTACAGACTGTCCATTGAAGCGAGCGAAGCCTACAATGATGTTCTTCGCGAACTTTGGCTGTACCTCGAAGAACTCTCCGTTGTCAACAACCTCAGCGATAACCCTGTACATGTCATAAGCATCGTTTGGATTCTCTGGGATTATCTCGTTGAGCACATCGCTCACTCTGTCAACAGGGTCTTCGCAAGCGATTCTCGGAGCTTCCTCCATATTGTTTGAAGGTATGTAACCTACGAGTGTACGAATCATCTGCAGACCTTCCTCTTCTGTCTTTGCAGTGAAATGTGTTACGCCCGACTTTGAAGCGTGAACAGAAGCGCCACCAAGACTCTCCTGATCAACAACCTCTCCGGTAACAGTCTTTACAACAGCAGGGCCTGTGAGGAACATGTATGATGTACCCTCCATCATGAGGGTAAAGTCCTGAAGAGCTGGAGAATAAACAGCACCACCAGCGCAAGGACCATAGATAGCAGCTATCTGAGGAATGACACCAGAGGCAAGAATATTACGTTCAAATATCTCTGCATAGCCGGCGAGAGCGTTGATACCCTCCTGAATACGAGCACCGCCTGAATCGTTGATGCCGATACATGGTGCACCCATCTTCATGGCCATATCCATGACCTTGCAGATTTTCTCTGCAAGTGTCTCTGAGAGAGAACCGCCATTCACGGTGAAATCCTGTGCATATACATATACGAGGCGTCCATCAATGGTACCACTACCAACAACAACACCGTCTCCAAGTGTCTGCTTCTTCTCCATGCCGAAGTTGTGGCAGCGGTGGAG
>JABUUG010000015.1:19451-24811 GCA_021443285.1 Bacteroidaceae bacterium | reverse complement strand
CGCAGATTTCTTTCAGTCGCTTCGTTTTGTGAAAGCGTCCAGAAATGTCAAAATTGATCAATAAGCAAATAAAAACAATAGCTAAATCGTAAATAGTCAAATAGTAAATGACTTTAGTGTTCGCAAAGTTCCGTAAGTATTCCACAGGTAGATTTCGGATGCAGGAAGGCGATGTTCAGGTTTTCTGCGCCCTTACGTGGAGCGGCATCAATAAGCCTAACGCCCTTGTTTTCGCATTCTACGAGAGCTTCTTTCACTCCATCCTCTATGCAGAACGCCACATGATGAACTCCCTTGTTGCCCTTATCGAGCCACTTCTGGATTGTTGATTCTGGCGATGTTGGCTCAAGAAGCTCAAGTTTTACTTCGCCGCACTTAAGGAAAGCTGTCTTCACCTTTTGGTCAGCCACTTCTTCTACTGCATAACAATCAAGCCCAAGTACTTCCTTGAAGTAAGGGAGAGCCTCCTCAATGCTCTGAACAGCAATGCCGAGGTGTTCGATGTGAGAAATCTTCATAATATTTTTTGTTTTAATTGGTTATGTTTTACTAACGAAAATCGTGCGCAAAGTTATGTTTTTTCACTTTTACCTACAAAAAAACACATAAAAAAATAAAGCCTCTTCTTATAAATTAATGTATAGCAAACATAGCAACCGCAATAAAAACATCGTATTATTCACATATTTACATTAATTTTATAAATTTGCGCACAATATTTGCCATATTACTACGCATGAAAAACAGAATAATACAGATGAAGGAAGAGATGCGGGATTGTCTTGACAACAACATTCTCTCTTTCTGGTTGAAAATGCAGGATTATGAAAACGGGGGCTTCTACGGAAGAGCGACAAGTGACGGAACAATCGTGAAGACTGCAAATAAGGGGGGGATTCTCAACGCCAGGATACTATGGGCATTCTCTGCTGCTTACAGAGTTACGGGGAATGAAGCCTACAGGAATGCGGCGACAAGGGCAAAAGACTACATATCAGAATATTTCATTGACCACGAATATGGCGGCATATACTGGGAACTTGACCACAAAGGAAACCCCGTTGATACAAAGAAGCAGTTTTACGCTATAGGCTTTGCGATATACGGCCTCTCAGAATACCATCGCGCTACAGGCGATGAGACAGCGCTACTTGAAGCCATCAATCTTTTCAACACTATTGAGGAACACTCTTTTGACAGCAAGTACAATGGTTACATAGAGGCTTGCACACGGCAGTGGGATGCCATTGAGGATATGCGATTGTCCGTATCCGACCTCAACTACCCCAAATCACAAAACACTCATCTACACATCATTGAGCCATACACAAACCTCTATCGTGTATGGAAAGATGCACGTTTGGAAAGGGCGCTTCGAAACCTTATCCTTATTTTCACCGACAAGATACTTAATCCCAACACTTTCCACCTCGACCTGTTCTTTAAGAACGATTGGACACGCGGTGGAGGACAATTAGAAAGTTATGGTCACGACATTGAATGTTCATGGCTTATGCATGAGACAGCTCTCGTTCTCGGCAATGAAGAAATCTTAAAAAAGGTGGAGCCAATAGTACAGAAAGTTGCCAAAGCATCAGAGGAAGGTCTTATTTCTGATGGTTCCATGATTCATGAAGCAAACATGGATACCGGTCATGCAGACACTGACCGCCACTGGTGGGTAGAAGCAGAAGCTGTAGTAGGCTACATGAACATATATCAGCATTTCGGTGATGCAGATGCTCTCGAAAAAGCCTTCCTGTGTTGGGAGTACATAAAAGAAAAAATCATAGACTGGCAAAACGGCGAATGGTACACAAGCAGAGATAAAAACGAACTACTTAACCCAGATGACGACAAAGCTGGGTTCTGGAAATGTCCGTACCACAATACCCGAATGTGCTTAGAAATTATGGAGCGTGATTTTAACCAATAACAAACCATCCTAAGGAACGTTTGAAAAATAACTTATAACAATTATAGTATGGCATTCCCTGCATAGCCCGTAACCGCATGATACTATTTCGGCAAACCAGTGGGTGCGAAGGCTCATGAAACAACTTCTGCCAGCTAAAGATGCCTCTTAGCATACCTAAACATGCCATTTAGCATACCTAAATATGCCATTTAGGAGACGTAAGTATGCCATTTACGGTGCGTAAATATGCCATTTATTTTTCACGTCCATAACACAAAATGGATACCCCCTGAAAATCAACACGTTCCCTGATGCAGACAGATGCAACACCAGTAGGCACTGGAACACATATATAAACACCCACCGTGGGACTATGACTATTTTGTCAAGATGACGCCCGGTCTTATCCATTTGCCAACGCATAACGCCACTAAACTTTTATAAGTTATTCTTTATTTGTTACTAAATATTCAAATGAAACGTCTTTATTTCATATTAACGGCTATCATCTCCTTTGCCGTGTCCAGCGCCACTGCAAACGAATATACACAGACAGAAAACAGCAAGTTCTCCGGCGACAAATATCGCTATGAATCTGTCGAAAACGACCCCATGCAGGTTCGCATATACACTCTCGACAACGGACTGAAAGTCTATCTCTCCGTAAACAAAGACAAGCCACGCATATACACAAACATCGCCATCCACACAGGCGAACGCAACGACCCCGCCGAAACCACAGGACTCTCCCATTATCTTGAGCACATCATGTTCAAAGGCACTATGCAGTATGGCACACGCGACTACGAGAAGGAGAAGCCTTATCTCGATGCTATCCGCGCGAAATACGAGGAGTACCGCAAGCTCACAAATCCCGAAGACCGCAAGAAATGCTACCAAGAGATAGACTCCCTCTCACAACTTGCAGCACAATACAACATCCCAAACGAATACGACAAACTTGCAGCATCAATCGGAGCAGACGGCACAAATGCATATACTGGCAACGACCAAACTGTTTATGTCAATGACATTCCATCAAACGAGCTGGAGAAATGGATGAAGATAGAGTCCGACAGAATGCAGAACACGGTTATCCGCGGCTTCCATACTGAGCTTGAAGCCGTATATGAGGAATATAACATGGACATTGCAAAAGACGGTAGCAAGATGTGGAAAGCCGCATGTGCAAAGCTCTTCCCAAACCACCCCTACGGCACACAGACAATAATCGGCACACAGCAGCACCTGAAGAACCCATCCATCCTCAACATAGAGCGATACTACAAGAACTACTACTGCCCGAACAATGCCGCGATAGTTCTTGCCGGCGACCTCGACTACGACCGTACAATTGCACTCATTGACAAGTATTTCGGTTCATGGAAAAGGAATGACACTCTCAGTCGCCCGACCTTCGAACCCATCAAACCCATCACATCGCCCACCGACACCATCGTTTATGGTCAGGAAGCACCGTTCACATTAGTCGGATGGCAGGCAAAAGGCTCTAATGGCACACAGGCAGACACAATTTCCCTACTAACCAAGATTCTCTACAATGGCAATGCAGGAACACTCGACCTCAATGTCAATCAGGCAATGAAATGCCAGGCATCAGGGGTGAACTTTATGGAACTCGAGGATTATTCTGCACTAATACTCCAAGGACACCCCAAAGAGGGACAGACAAACAAGGAAGTGCTTGCCATACTGCTTCAAGAAATAGAAAAAATCAAGCAGGGAGATTTCGACGAATCCATGATCACAGCCGTTGTGAACAACATGAAAATGCAGAACTACCTTGCTATTGAAGACAATAGCGACAGAGTATCCTGTATGACTGACGCCTTCATAAAACAGAAAAAATGGAATGACCAAGTGCAGAAGATTGACCGCATCTCACGTCTGACAAAAGCAGACATCGTCAAATTCGCCAACTCTTTCTTCAAGAACAATTATGCAGTCATTTTCAAGGAACAAGGCAACGACACCACACTCCACAAGATAGACAAACCGCAAATCACACCTATCCCAGCCAACCGTGAGTACCAAAGCCGGTTCGTCGCAGACATCATAAACGAACACAGCCCCGCTATCACCCCCCTCTTCCCCGACTATGACAAGGACATAACCAAAGCAAACACCAACAAAGGGCTACCCGTTCTCTATGTCAAGAACAACACCAACGGACTCTTCAAACTGCAATACGTCTATGACTTAGGCAATGAGGCTGAACCACTCCTACCCTATCTCGCAGAATATCTCCAGCTCATAGGCACATCAAAATACTCTGCTCAGGACATTTCAAAGAAATTCTATGCCCTCGCATGCGAGTACGACATAAACACCACCGAACGCGAAACCACGGTTACCATCTCCGGACTAAGCGAGAACATGCCCCAGGCTATACAACTCTACGAGCATATCATAGCTGATGCAAAGGCAGACCACGCACAATACACAAAAATGATTGACGCAGAAGAGAAAGAACGCAACAACCTTAAAACCAGCCAGAAACAGTGTGCAAGAGCCCTATATGCCTTCGGACTGTACGGCAAACAGTCACCATACTACAGAGACAAAACCATCAAGGAGCTGCGAAACACCAAGCCAGAAGAAATCCTTGCAAAGACACAACTCCTGACACAAGTCTCTCACCGAGTGCTATACTACGGTCCGATGAACATACAACAACTCACGGAAACAATCGACAAGTACCACCCCACTGCCACAAAACCAAGAGTTAAAGTCAAGGTTAAAGTCAACCTTCAGCAGACACCACAAAACGAGATATACCTCGCACCATACGATGCCAAGAATATATATATGTATATGTACACCAACGAAGGCACCATGCCCACAGCCTCAAACATACCAACAAAAGCACTCTTCAACGCATACTACTCGGGCGGAATGAACGCCATCGTATTCCAAGAGATGCGAGAGACACGCGGACTCGCCTATTCCGCCGGAGCAAACTATACAACACCATCATATAAAGACCAGACAGAACACTTCATCACAAGCATCATCACACAGAACGACAAGCTCATCGAATGCACCAACACATTCAGGCAAATCATAGACACAATGCCACAACACAAAGAAGCGTTCGAGGTCGCCAGGCAGACACTCAAAAAGAACCTTGCATCAGAAAGAATCAACAAATTCTCTCTCCTCAACTCCTACCTTAAAGCACAAAGGCAAGGACTCACCAAATCCCCCGAAGAGATAACATACAACGCCATCGACACCATCACACTACACGACATAGCCGACTTCGTGGGCACCCACATCGCCCGGAAGCCCTACCGCTACCTCATTCTCGGCAACGAAAAAGAACTCGACATCAAGGCATTACAGCAGATTGGCACCATAAAACGTTACACCCTGGAACAAATCTTCAACTTCTAATCCCCTGCTGCTGCACCGCCCCCCC
>JABUUG010000015.1:9065-19446 GCA_021443285.1 Bacteroidaceae bacterium | reverse complement strand
CGCGGCAGCAAACTATTCACTATTCGTTAAACGCTGCGGCAGCAAACTATTCACTATTCACTAAAAATGCGGCTGCACCGCCCCACATGCACACTCTCATCGTCATCCTAGGCCCCACAGGAGTCGGAAAAACCGAACTCACCATTTGCCTCGCGCAGCAGTTTCAAGCACCCATCATCAACTGCGACTCAAGGCAAATCTACCGTGAGATACCCATAGGCACCGCCGCACCAACACCACACCAACTCGCCGCAGCCAAGCACTACTTCGTCGGAAACCTCTCAATAACAGACTATTACAGCGCATCAAAATACGAGACAGACGTACTCAAGCTAATCCCCACCCTACCCCAAATCTCAATACTTTCAGGAGGTTCCATGATGTACATCGATGCCGTATGCAATGGCATAGACGACATACCAACAGTCCAAGACGAAATCCGCAACCAACTACTCACAAGGTATCAAACAGAAGGACTCGACCACCTGCGACAAGAACTACGGCTGCTCGACCCCCAATACTACGCCACCTGCGACATCAAAAACCCAAAACGCATAATACACGCACTCGAAATATGCTATCAGACAGGACGCACATACACCTCCTTCCGCACACACACACCCAAACCACGACCCTTCAACACCATAAAGATAGGACTCGACCGACCACGAGAAGAACTATACCAAAGAATCAACCAACGAGTGTTGCAGATGATAGAGCACGGACTTGAAAACGAAGCCAGAAAACTCTATCAGTACCGCCACCTTAACCCACTCAACACCGTCGGTTACAAAGAATTCTTCGCCTATTTCGATGGTGCCATCTCCCACCACCAGGCAATAGAGAAAATACAGAACAACACAAGGAAATACGCCCGCAAACAACTAACATGGTTTCGGCGCGACAAACAAATAAAATGGTTTAACCCCAATAACAAACATGAAATTCTTCAACATATTAGCAGCACCATTCCTTGCAGTCTATAACATCTGCAAATGGTACTTCCACCTCTATCGCGCCAGCGCATGGTACCTCAAGACAATCCTCGCCCTGGCCTCGTTCATCATACTCATGGTAACATACATACTTATGGTGAACTTCAACTTCCTCTTCCTCTTCGGAAACTCCCCAAGCATCAGGGAAATAAAGAACCCACCCAGACACATAGCATCCGAAATATACAGCGCCGACGGAGTCATGATAGGCAAGTTCTACAACGAAAACCGCTCACCCGTCAGCTACAATGCCGTAACCCCCGAATTCTGGAAGGCACTCATCGACACAGAAGACGAACGCTTCTACCAACACAACGGCATCGACTACGGAGCAATGCTCGCCGCAGTCAAAGACGCAATACTCAGACAGAAGCCAAGGGGAGCATCCACCATAACACAACAGCTCGCCAAAAACCTCTTCCGCACACGCACCAGGCACTCCGCAGGACCACTCGCAAAAGTCCCCGGACTCGGACTGCTCATCACAAAAACCAAAGAGTGGATTGTCGCATACAAACTCGAAAACATCTACACAAAACAAGAAATACTGCTCCTTTACGCCAACACCGTCGAATTCGGAGGAAACCTCTACGGCATAAAGACCGCAGCAAAAGCCTATTTCGACAAGACACCAACACAACTCACAACAGAAGAGTGTGCAGTACTCGTCGGAATGCTCAAGGCAATCACAACATACAACCCACGCATCAACCCCCAGCGCTCCCTGCAGAGAAGAAACACCGTACTGTCACTCATGCAGCAGCACGGACACCTCACAAAACACGAGCTCGACTCAATCTCCAACATACCAATAAACCTCACCGCTGCCAGCGAACAGAAACTCGCCGGACTCGCACCATATTTCCGCGAAGCCCTCGCAAAAGAACTCCAAGAGTGGTGTCAGGAAGAAGGCATAGACCTATATAACGACGGACTCAAAATATATACCACCATCGACACACGAATGCAGAAATACGCAGAACAGGCAGTACTCCAGCACATGAAGACACTACAAAACACCTTCGACAAGGAAACAAACAGACTCTCATACATCAAGGAAGAACCAAACCTCATCACAAAAATCGCACAGCAGCTCCCACTCTATCAGAAACTCTCCGCAAAATACAACGGAAACCCAGACTCAATAAACCACCACCTCAACAGCACACACAAAGTCAAAGTCTTCTCCTACGACACACCCTCCAACGTCCAGGAAAAACAGCTCTCAACACTCGACTCAATACAGTACATGGTCAACTTCCTGCACTGCAGCTTCGTCGCCATAGAACCCGCAACAGGATACGTCCGCGCATACATAGGAGACGTCGATTACAACACATGGCAGTACGACAAGGCACAAGCCATGCGACAACCAGGATCAACATTCAAGCTCTTCGTCTACACAGAGGCCATGAACCAGGGACTCACACCATGCGACAAACGACGCGACGAATACTTCCAGGCAACCATCTGGGACAAGAAACTCCATAAGGAAGTCGTCTGGACACCAAACAACGCCAACCGCCGCTTCTCCGGCGACTCACTCACACTCAAAACCGCATTCGCACAAAGCGTCAACTCCGTCGCAGTAAGACTCGGACAGGAACTCTCCGTCGAACGTATCGCTGAGACAGCCACACAAATGGGAATAGAAAGCAAACTAGACCCCACACCAGCACTCGCACTCGGGGCATCCGACGTCACACTACTCGAACTCACCAACGCATACGCCACAATAGCAGCAGCAGGAAAACACACACGCAGAGTCTTCGTCACAAAAATAATAAACGCCGACGGGAAACAGATATATACAGACAACCAGGCACCAAAACCTGTACTAACACCACTCACCGCATACTACATGCAGCAACTCCTCAAAGCCGGACTACAGGAAGCTAACGGCACATCAAAGGCAATGCTACAGTACATCGGACACATCACAGACACAGACTTCGGAGGGAAAACCGGAACAACAAACAACAACTCCGACGGATGGTACATTAGTGTCACGCCAAACATCGTCTGCGGAGCATGGGTCGGGGGAGAATACCGAAGCATACACTTCCAATCCACGGCATCAGGACAAGGATCACGCACAGCACTCCCAATCTGCGGACTCTTCATGCGAAAACTCATGGGCGACAGAACATTCCTCAAATATCACGCACACTTCAACATAAACCCCGACATCGACGAAGAACAACTCATCACTTCCTGCGATGACATCGTAACACACCAGCCACAGGACACCATACCAGAAGAATACGACTCACTCAACATACAAAACACACCATACCACCAAGAACACGGCATATACCAAGAAGAACAACCCATCACAGACTACCAAGAATACTAACACCACCACCCAGCGGCTGCCCCCCCATCTCCTACCCCCGCTCCTTGCGCATAAGTGCATGGCATAGCCAACACAGCCCCCATTTTCAGCGATGCCACAAAACACCACTTTGACAATCATCAAAAAAAATGTGGCTCAATCCTTTATCAAGGAAAACAAAAACACCAACAAAAGCAAAAAAGAGTTAATTTTGCGCCCACATTTTTCCATAAGAGTATATTTCTATGACAAAATACAGCCGTATCCCAGAGTTTATTTTTGAGTCAAGCTGGGAAGTCTGCAATAAGGTGGGAGGCATATACACCGTTTTATCCACAAGAGCAAAAACACTTCAAGAGACACATAAAGACAAAGTCCTCTTCATCGGTCCAGACTGCTGGGGAGACAGCCCGTGCCCCTATTTCAAAGAAGACAAGAAACTTCTCGCTGACTGGCGCGAAAAAGCAAACGACGAGGGACTGCAACTGAAAATCGGACGATGGACAATCCCGGGAGAACCAATAGCAGTCCTCGTTGACTTCAAACCCTACTTCGTCAAAAAGAACGAAATATACACCTGGCTCTGGGAAAACTTCCAGGTCGATTCCCTACATGCATACGGCGACTACGATGAGGCATCAATGTTCTCATACGCAGCCGCACTCGTTGTAGAAAGCTTCTACAACTACTGCCTCGACGACGACTCCAGATGCGTTTATCAGGCAAACGAGTGGATGACAGGACTCGGAGCACTGTACATACACAAAAAGCTCCCACAGATAGGCACAATATTCACCACACACGCCACATCCATCGGACGCTCCATAGCAGGCAACAACAAGCCACTATACGACTACCTCTTCGCATACAACGGCGACCAAATGGCCGAAGAGCTCAACATGCAGAGCAAGCACTCAATAGAAAAACAAACAGCACACTACGCAGACTGCTTCACAACAGTCTCGGAAATCACTGCCAGAGAGTGCAAGGAACTGCTCGACAAAGAAGTAGATGTCGTACTGCCAAACGGATTTGAAGACGACTTCGTGCCTTCAGGTCCGACATTCACACGCAAACGCAACGCTGCACGCAAGAGACTCATGCAAGTCGCAAACGCACTCACAGGCGACACATTCGACAACAACACAGTAATCGTCTCTACATCAGGAAGATATGAGTTCCGCAACAAAGGCGTTGACGTATTCATAGAATCAATGAACAGGCTGCTGCGCGATGAACGTATCGCAGACAAGAAGATACTCGCATACATAGAAGTTCCAGGATGGGTCGGACAGCCACGACAAGACCTCCAGGAAAGACTCTCACAAAACAAAGAATACGACACACCGCTGGAGTGCCCGATGGTAACACACTGGCTACACAACATGTCCCACGACAATGTCCTCGGAATGCTCAAATACCTCAACATGCTCAACACAAAAGCAGACCGAGTGAAGCTCATCTTCCTGCCATGCTACCTCACAGGCAACGACGGCATCATCAACCTCAAATACTACGACCTCATCCTCGGCAACGACCTCTGCATCTATCCATCATACTACGAGCCGTGGGGATACACACCACTCGAAGCCGTCGCATTCAAAGTACCATGCATAACCACCGACCTCGCAGGATTCGGACTCTGGGCAAACAGCACATTCAAACATAACGGAGAACTCGAAGACGGAGTAAAAGTCATACACCGAACAGACTACAACTACTCCGAAGTCGCCGACTACATAAAAGACACCGTTGCAAAATACGCCCTTATGACAGACACCGACAGAAAGAAATGCAGGGCAGCCGCAGAAAAACTCTCAAAGAAAGCACTCTGGAAAGAGTTCATAAACTATTACCACAAAGCATACGACATAGCACTCACAAAAGCAGAAGCAAGAAGAAAAGTGATGGGATAAATATCGTTAAAACAATAGGTAATTAGTAAATAGTCTAACATTAAATGAAATTATGAAAATCAGAGCAAATTACGTAAACGCGCCACAATGGATGGACGCCATCGTTAAGCCAGTGCTGCCAGAATCACTGAAATGTCTTGATGAAATAGCACACAACCTTTGGTGGGTGTGGAACTATGAAGCACGCGACCTATGGCACGCACTCGATGCCGACCTCTACGAGAGCGTTGAGCAAAACCCAGTCCTGCTACTGCAAAGACTCTCATCTGACCGTCTTGAGGAAATAACAAAGGACAAGAAGCTCATGAAGCAGGTCAACGACCTCTACAAGAAGTTCCGCGAATACATGGACGTAAAACCAGATGCATCACGCCCATCAGTAGCCTACCTCTGCATGGAATACGGCATCACACAGGTTCTGAAGATTTACTCCGGCGGTCTCGGAATGCTTGCAGGCGACTACCTCAAAGAGGCTTCCGACTCCAATGTCGACATGTGTGCAGTAGGATTCCTCTATCGCTACGGCTACTTCAAGCAGAGCCTCTCAATGGACGGACAGCAGATTGCCAACTACGATGCACAGGACTTTAACAAGCTCCCTATAGAAAGACAACTCGACGCAAACGGAAATCCGCTCATCGTAGATGTGCCATACATGAACTACACCGTTCATGCATACGTTTGGCGTGCAAACGTCGGACGCGTGTCGCTCTACCTTCTTGACACAGACAACGAAATGAACTCAGAGTTCGACAAGCCAATCACACACGCACTCTACGGAGGAGACTGGGAGAACCGCCTCAAGCAGGAAATACTCCTCGGCATCGGAGGCATCCTCACACTCAAGGCGCTCGGCATAAAGAAAGACATCTACCACTGCAACGAGGGACACGCAGCCCTGGCTAACGTACAGCGACTCGTTGATTATATTCGCGAAGGCTTCACCTTCAATCAGGCAATGGAGCTCGTACGCGTATCAGGACTCTACACCTGCCACACACCCGTACCCGCAGGACACGACTACTTCGACGAGTCACTCTTCAGCAAATACATGGGAGGATACCCGTCAATGCTCGGCATCTCATGGGACGAGTTCATCGGTATGGGACGCACAAACCCAGACGACCACGGAGAGAAGTTCTCCATGTCAACATTCGCCATCAACACCTGTCAGGGAGTAAACGGCGTATCGAAACTCCACGGATGGGTGTCGCAGAAAATGTTCGCAGGCATCTGGAAAGGCTACCTGCCACAGGAAAACGCAGTGGGATACGTGACAAACGGTGTGCACTTCCCCACATGGTGCGCCACAGAAATGCGCAAGATATACTCAAAGTATCTCGACCCTAACTACTACAACGACCAGTCAAACGAAGCTCTCTGGCAGGGCATCTACAACTGCCCCGACGAAGAACTCTGGAAGACACGCATGCAGCTCAAAGAGAAACTCGCCATCTATATCAAGCGTAAGTTCAGTGAGACATGGCTGAAAAACCAGGGAGACCCATCACGAGTCATCTCACTCCTCAACAAGATCAGCTCAAACACACTCACCATCGGTTTCTGCCGCCGCTTCGCCACATACAAGCGTGCACACCTACTATTCACAGACCTCGACCGTCTGGCAAAGATTGTGAACAATCCCGACAGACCAGTACAGTTCCTCTTCTCAGGAAAAGCCCACCCCGCAGACGGCGGCGGACAGGGATTGATAAAGAGAATATTCGAAATTTCACAGCGTCCCGAGTTCCTCGGCAAGATTATCTTCCTCGAAGACTACGACCAGCGCCTTGCACGCCGACTCGTTTCCGGCGTGGATATATGGATGAACACACCAACCCGTCCACTCGAAGCATCAGGAACATCCGGCGAAAAAGCCGAAATGAACGGAGTAGTAAACCTCTCTGTACTCGACGGTTGGTGGTATGAAGGCTACCGTGAAG
Organism: Bacteroidaceae bacterium; assembly: GCA_021443285.1. Classification (GTDB taxonomy): domain Bacteria; phylum Bacteroidota; class Bacteroidia; order Bacteroidales; family Bacteroidaceae; genus Prevotella. The sequence goes on along the minus strand of JABUUG010000015.1, from coordinate 12,257 downwards.
GAGCAGGATGGGCACTTACAGACAAGCGCACATACGAGAACCAAGGCTATCAAGACCAGCTCGACGCAGCAACAATCTACAACCTCCTTGAAAACGAGATTGTTCCACTCTACTACGACAAGAACAAGAAAGGCTACTCAGAAGGCTGGATGAAAGTCGTCAAGAACTCCATCGCCCAGATTGCACCCCACTACACAATGAAGCGTCAGCTCGACGACTACTACACAAAGTTCTACTGCCCACAGGCAGAACGTGCAGCAATACTCATGGCAGACAACTGCCAGAAGGCAAAGGAAATAGCACAGTGGAAAGAGTCCGTTGCAGAGCGATGGGACAGCATCAGCATCGTATCCTACCAGTCGGGCATTCCAGAGACAGGCTGCGAGACAGGCAAAGAGTACAAGTCAACAGTCGTTATCGACGAAAAGGGCCTCAACGACGCCATTGGTCTCGAACTGGTAACAACACGCGTGAACTCCAAGGGAGAAGAGGTTATCAGCTGGATTTTCCCATGCAAGCTCATCAAGGTGGAAGGCAACCTGCACACCTTTGAAGTTGTAGTAAAAACCAACTACGCAGGATCCTATAAGACAGGATTGCGGGCATACCCAAAGAATGAGATGCTACCACACCGTCAGGACTTCGCTTATGTAAAGTGGATTTACTAAAAAACACAATATCGGAAATACAGACCAAGAGAAGGCTGTGCCACTTTGCCAGGCACAGCCTTCTTAACTAATAGTGTAAGCGGCTTTGCCGCTTACACTATTCACTTTTCGTTATTCACTATCATCGCGGCAGCAAACTATTCTTTCAGTCGCTTTGCTTTGTGAAAGCGGCAAAGCCGATTACACTATTCATTATTCGTTATTCACTATCATCGTTCACTATCATGTGGCTCCTCCTCGCATTCCTCTCCGCCACCCTTCTCGGATGCTATGACACAGCAAAGAAGAAAGCGCTCCGCGACAATTCCGTTGTCATGGTGCTTTTCATGAATACCCTTTTCTCCTCCATCATCTTCCTCCCATTCATACTCCTGTCCTCATTTACAGACATACTTAACGACACAATTTTCTACGTCTCGACAGAAGGGTGGGAAGCACACAAATATGTAATACTGAAAAGCTGCATAGTCCTGTCGTCATGGCTTGCAGGCTATTTCGCCATGAAGCACCTGCCACTGACAATAGTCGGCCCTATAAACGCCACACGCCCCGTAATGGTACTCATAGCAGCAATGATAGTCTTCGGCGAAAGACTAAACGCATACCAGTGGATCGGCGTCGGCTTCGCCATCGTGTCATTCTATCTCCTGAAGCTAAGCGGGAAAAAAGAGGGAATAAACTTCAAATACAATATCTGGATATGGGCCGCGATAGTGGCAAGCATACTGGGAGCCATAAGCGGTCTATACGACAAATACATACTTGCACCAGAAGAAAACGGAGGCGTCGGACTTAACAGAATGCTCGTACAGGCATGGTTCAACATTTACCAATGCGCCATTATGGGTACAATCGCCCTCATAATGTCCAAAGGAAAGGGAATCACAAGCACAAGCAAAGCCATGCCAAGCATGAAGTTTCAGTGGCGGTGGGCAATAATCCTCGTCAGCATCTTCCTCAGCATAGCCGATTTCGCCTACTTCTATGCACTAAGCCTGCCAGGAGCAATGATAAGCGTGGTGTCCATGATACGCAGAGGAAGCGTCATTGTCAGCTTCCTCTGCGGAGCATGGCTCTTTCATGAGCGCAACCTGAAAGCCAAAGCCCTCGATTTGCTCTTAGTACTCATAGGTATGATTTTCCTCTTCTTCGGGAGCAATTCATAGGCAGCCGTCGTCAGAATAACTGTAATAGCCGTTTTCCGCAACTATCACATGGTCAATAAGCCTCATGTCAAGAAGTTCCGCAGCCCCACGCAGCTGCTTGGTTATTGCATTGTCCGCACCACTCGGACGGACTCTGCCGCTGGGGTGGTTATGACACAGCACAATGCCAGTAGCATTCGTGAGGACAGCCTGCTTCAATATCGGACGGACGTCAGCAACTGCATGTGTAATGCCACCAGTTGAAATAAGCGATTTTTTAAGGATACTGCCGGAATTGTTGAGATAAAGAGCCCACACCTCCTCAACAGTCTTGTCGCGTAGTATAGGCTGCATAGTATTGTAAATATCTTTCGATGAAAGAATAGCGTCTCGCTCTTCGCTATGTGCACTAAGCTGTCTGCGTCTGCCAAGTTCACAGGCAGCAAGAATCGTAATCGCCTTTGCCTTGCCAATGCCGGGATATTCACAAAGTTCCTCTATGGTTTTCTTGCCCAAAGCATTGAGGCTACCGGCACAGTCGCTCATGACATGCTTCATGAGATCCACTGCAGTCATGTTCTTTTTCCCACTGCCAATAAGTATTGCCAGCAGTTCTGCATTAGATAGCGCAGATGGCCCGTGGAGTTCAAGCTTCTCACGAGGTCGGTCGTCTTCTGCCCATTCCGTTATAACCATAGCCCGCAGCGTAGAAGTTACTTGTAGAATGTGTTCTGGAATGCCTGTGTCTCGTCCCTACTGCCACGCACGCAACGCTGCCACCATGAGGCAATAAAGCCTGAACCATATCCGAACAACTGCACAAAGGCAGCGCCAATGCTGAGGAAACCTATCCTCAGACTACGGTTCCTAATGGCAGAATCAATAAAAAGCAACAAACAGTAGAGCAGTATAGGCAGCCATGGAACAGCACATACAAGATACCATTTATTGAAATCCGCCTTATCTCCATACTCCATCATAATGCGCCCAAAAGCAGAAACAAGCACCAAAACGCACACCCCAACGGTGAACACTGTAGGCAGAAGATGCACAAGCTTGAGGGATTCAGGGTATTTCTTGTAGAGATTTATGCGCGCCATGCCGCTGTTGAACACCTGCCGGAAGAACTTGCGGAAGTCGGTGCGTCGCTTGTGCCATACCCATGCGTTGGGAAATAGACGACAGCGACAACCAGCTTTGAATATACGGATGGAGAAGTCTATATCCTCACCAAAGCGCATATTGGAGAAGCCACCGAGACGGAGATAGACATCGCGCCTTATTCCCATGTTGAATGAACGCGGGTAAAACTTGTCGAGTTTTTTCTTTCCTCCACGAATCCCACCTGTGGTGAAGAACGATGTCATGGAATAGCTGAT
>JABUUG010000015.1:0-7935 GCA_021443285.1 Bacteroidaceae bacterium | reverse complement strand
CCTCACAACAGAAGAAGAGTGAACAAGCACGGTTTCCGTGAGCGTATGGCCACAAAGAACGGTCGCCGCGTACTTGCTTCCCGTCGCGCAAAGGGACGCAAGAAACTGACTGTCTCTGACGAGCATCACGGCAAATAATGATGTTTTTTGAGACTTTTAGCATCAACACCGCGTATTTTTCTCCTAAAAACGCAGAAATCAGAAAGAAGTAAGGCCAAAAGCTTTACCCCTTTCTGATTTTTTTATACCTTTGCCGCCATAATTGTGCGTACCTTCTTCACATGAAAGAGTTCCTCAAAAGTTTCTTCAGCATTAAAGTTGCCCTAAATGTAACGTTAATGTTCCTGCTATTCATTGGACTGATAGTGGGGGCATATTTCGGGTTAAACACATACACCCACCACGGAGAGAAGATTGAGGTGCCTAACTTGAAGAAAGTCTCCATAAAAGCCGCAAAGCACGAATTGGGGCGTCTGGGACTGACAATGGTAATTGCAGACACGCTCTACCTGAAAAATCTTCCTGCCGACATTGTACTGGAACAGATTCCCGCTCCGGGAAAAATCGTGAAGGGTGGCAGGATAATATACCTCATCGTCAATGCTGGTGTATCGCCCAGCAAAAACATCCCAGACATCATAGACAACAGTAGTTACAGGGAAGCAATAGCAAAACTAAAAGCTCTGGGGTTCAAACGCATCGAGGTGCAATATGTGGCAGGAGAGAAAGACTGGCTTTATGCGATAAAGGCAAACGGAAAATTTATTCTCAACGGAGAAAAAATGTCGGTTGAGGCAAAGCTCGTTCTGCAAGTAGGCGATGGAACACGTGACCTTGGAGACTCTGTTACATACACAGATCCACTCTATTATTATGAGGAAGAAGAGGAAGACTACACCTATAGTTCACACTACGACGATGACGACAACAACACGGAAACCAACACAGATAATGAAAATCAGAATGTTGAGGTAAACGTGGACGACGAAATAGAACGACTTATTAGAGAGAGACAGGCACAAGAGAACGGTGTTACGGCAAATGGAGGAACAGGAAACAACCCTAACACCTCCACCCCCCAGTAAACATCCCCAATTCCCCGGCAACTAGGCAACCCACAACACCGTGATGACAGAAGACCTATACGAACATTTCCGGATAGAAGTTGACCCAGGGCAGACTCCTGTACGCATAGACAAATACCTTGTGGAATTGCGGCCGCACACCTCGCGTAATCGCATACAAATGGCGGCAGAAAGCGGCATGTTATATGTAAACGGCAGGGCTGTGAAGTCTAACTATAAGGTGAAGCCTTTCGATGTAGTTGCCCTGATGCTTGACCGCCCTCCCTACGAAAGCACAATAGAACCAGAAGACATACCATTGGATATCGTATATGAGGACAACGACCTGATGGTAATAAACAAGCCTGCGGGACTTGTGGTACATCCTGGGTGCGGAAACTACACAGGAACTCTTATAAACGCAATAGCATGGCACATGAAGGATGTGCCAGATTTTGACATCAACGACCCAGAGGTAGGGTTGGTACATCGTATCGACAAGGACACAAGCGGACTTATAGTGGCAGCAAAGACTCCTGACGCAAAATCAAAACTTGCAATGCAGTTCTTCCACCATACATCACGCCGCACATATCAGGCCTTGGTATGGGGAAACTTCATAGAAGACAAAGGCACAATAGAGGGTAACATAACACGAGACCCAAAAGACAGACTGCGCATGACGGTAGTGCCGATGGGGTCGGAAATCGGCAAGCCCGCCATAACCCACTATACGGTGGTCAAGCGGTACGGCTATGTAACACTCATTGAATGTCGGTTAGAAACTGGACGAACACACCAGATACGAGCCCACATGAAGCACATGGGGCATCCGTTGTTTGCAGATGAGCGATACGGTGGATGCGAAATTCTGCGAGGCGAACGCACAGCCTCATACAAGCAGTTCATAAACAACTGCATGAAGATATGTCCCCGTCAGGCCCTACACGCGAAAACACTTGGTTTCCGACATCCATCAACTGGCGAAGAACTTAATTTCAGTTCGGAAATGCCGGACGATTTGAAATCGCTGATAGAAAAATGGGATAACGCAAGAATACAAAGACAAACACTTCAACATTAATTATATGAAACGCATTATTGCAATAGTTTGCGGCGGCGACTCTTCCGAATACGCAGTTTCGCTTCGTTCCGCCGAAGGAGTAAAATCATTCTTTGACAAAGAGAAATATACAACATACATTGTCCGCATACGTTCAAACGACTGGCACGTTACACTTAACGATGGGACAAACGTGCCCATCGACCGCAAAGATTTCACCTTCAAGCAGGACGGCAGGACAATATTCTTTGACTATGCCTACATAACCATACATGGCACACCTGGTGAAGACGGTCTGCTGCAAGGCTATTTTGACCTAATCGGCCTGCCCTACTCCACAAGTGGTGTCCTTGTAGAAGCACTGACATTCAACAAGTTCGCGCTCAACCACTATCTGCGCGGCTATGGTATAAAAGTGGCAGAAAGCGTCCTGATAAGGCAGTTGCAAGCAACATGCATAGACGAAAAGGCTATAGAAAATGTCGTCGGTATGCCATGCTTCGTAAAGCCAGTGGCAGGCGGCAGCAGCTTTGGAGTGTCAAAAGTAAAGAAGCACGACCATCTTGCACCTGCCATACGAAAAGCACTCCTTGAGCGTTCAGACGTTATGGTGGAGGCATGTGTTGATGGCATAGAGATTTCTCAAGGCATATACAAAACACAGAAGAAAACTGTCGTACTGCCAATCACAGAAGTTGTAAGCAAAAACGAGTTCTTCGACTACGATGCAAAATACAACGGACAGGTGGAGGAAATCACACCTGCAAGAATCTCTGAAGAAACAGCTGCACGCGTATCCAAGGTTACAGAGGCGATTTACGACATTCTTGGAGCAAACGGCATCATCCGAATTGACTACATAATCTCTCAGGAGAATGGAGAGGACAAAATAAACATGATAGAAGTGAACACAACCCCAGGCATGACCGCAACAAGCTTCATCCCACAACAGGTAAAGGCAGCAGGCATGACAATGACTGAAGTGCTCACTGAAATAGTAGAAAACCAGTTCTGCTAAATTCGTCAGGAATCTTTATTTTTGTCCCACTCCCAAATCCCAGACCACTATTGTGGGCTCTATAAATTGGAAGTTATAAGAAGTTAAAAGAAGTTATGCTGCTTCGCAGCGGAAAGCTGCGAGTAAGCGAGAGCAATCGAACTTGTTCGAATTGCCGAGTGTGAGCAGTTTCGGCGAAGCCAAGTTAAAGGACATTTCATTTTTTTTTCATTTATGATGTATGATTTGTTGATTTGCCAGTCTGCTGCAATCGCGAAATCATAAATCAATAAATCATAAATGTATTGTCCTTTAACTTCCGTTGACTTCCGCGCCGCAGGCGCATAACTTCCTTTAACTTCATAAATAATAGATATTGCCTATATGAATTACGACTCTATCCGTTCATACAACCCGGATGAACTGCAAGGTGTATATTCACGCCTGCTCGCCGACCCGATGTTTTGTCAGATGCTTGGCTATGTAATGCCAGATATGACAATGGCAGACATTGAGAAGACTATGCGCAACTGCAAGACCAATCTCGAGTTCCAGAGAGCATTCTGCTACAGATTCCTGCTTGACCTGCTGCAAAAGGCGAGTAAAGGGCTGAAGGTAGATTTCAACAGCATCTCTACAGCCAACCGCTACACCTTCATCTCGAACCATAGAGACATCGTAATGGACCCCGCCCTACTTTCCCTCGTAATACTGGAGGCAGGCTTCCAGACAACCTGCGAAATAGCCATCGGCGACAATCTGCTGGCATGGCCATGGGTAGAAGACCTTGTACGCACAATGAAATCGTTTATCGTACGTCGTGGACTTAGTATGAGGGAACAACTCGTAGCAAGCCAAACTTTGTCGGCCTACATGTATCACGTCATCACGGACAAAAAAGACAACCTTTGGATTGCCCAACGCGAAGGACGAGCAAAAGATTCTGATGACCGCACACATCCGGCAGTCCTGAAAATGATGGCAATGATTGGCAAAAAGGATGTGATCTCACACCTCAAGGCGATGCATATTTCTCCATTGGCAATATCCTACGAGTATGACCCATGCGACATATTGAAAGCCCAGGAGGCACTGTTAAAACGTAACAACCCGGAATGGCAGAAGAGCAAGTCTGATGACGTAAACAGCATGATTACAGGCATTCTTGGATACAAGGGACACATCACATACCGGGCAACAACCTGTCTGGACGAGTTCCTTGAAACACTGCGCGACGTCCCTAATACAGAAGTCTTTGACCGCATTGCAGCACAAATTGACAAACAGATACATTCTGCATACGATTTGTTCCCCATTAACTATGTTGCACTCGACCGTCTGAATGGCAAAAAAGATTACTTGAACAACGGCTATACGGCAGAAGAGGAGCAGCAGGTGAACAACTACCTTGAGTCGAAAATGCAAAAGGTGAATGTGTCTGACGCTGACCGTGAGTTCCTTATGGACAATATACTCACCATGTATGCCAACCCACTGAAAAATCATGTCGAGGCAAAGTCTGAAGAATAGCATAATAATAGCGGCTGCAGTCATTGCCACGTCATGCACCATGCGCGAGTATGACGTAGGGGATGGAACATATTCATACTACACCGCAGACATGGTTACCTTTACAGTAGGGAAAGACTCTGCTGCCAGTTCAGGCATCATGGATAATGATAAAACCATACAGCTCACGAAAAAGATTAACCTCAGAAGCCTGATAAACAACAACGATGCAACGCAGGGGAAGTATGTACGCACAATGTTCCACTACAACAAACAGAACCCTGACGAACAGCAATCCGATACAGTCAAGGCAGATCCTATAGGCGTAGAACGCATCCTTCTTCCGAAGATAGTCCTTGCCGACACATTAAAGGAAAAGCCAAAGACAGACCCACTTACCCTGAACTCCTCGTGGATGTCGGCAAACGGAAAGTTTCTGAACATTCAGTTCTCCGTAAAGACTTCCACCACAGACGAGCAGACTCCGCAGACAATCGGACTTGTGTGCGACAGCATCACAAGGAGAAACATAAATAACGAGGAAAGAAGCATTGTACATCTTCGAATGACACATGACCAGAAAGATATTCCACAGTACTATTCCGTCAAAGGCTTCCTCTGTATCAGCCGCGAATACCTTCAGACTCTATGCGGAGGCATTAACCCCACCCTACAGCTGACAATAAACACATACGATGGCGATAAAACAATAACTGCATTTTAATCAACAATCATTAATCAATAAAACATTAAGCATTACCCATTAATCTTTTACCGCCTATCATTAATCAACAATAAAACACATACCTTTGCAGTCGCTTGAAAAGCGCGAACACTGGACTATGGTGTAATGGTAGCACAACAGGTTTTGGTTCTGTTTGTGGTGGTTCGAATCCGCCTAGTCCAACCAAAGGAACTCTCACCCTAATACCCAACAACGGAATGATTGACACTAAACAGACACTCGCGGACGCATCCGAAAGAATGGAAATGGCCGCAATGTTCCTCGATGAACAGCTGGCACGAATCCGTGCCGGAAGAGCAAATATCGCAATACTTGATGGAGTAAGGGTTCCCTCTTACGGGCAGAAAGTGCCTATCAACCAAGTTGCAACGGTGTCGACGCCAGATGCACGCACCATTGCAATCAAGCCATGGGACAGGAAAACAATACGCGACATTGAAAAAGCCATAATGGACTCCAATGTGGGCATCACCCCGGAAAACAATGGTGAAGTTATAAGGCTTGCAATACCGCAGCCCACAGGCGAACGACGCAAGGAACTCACCAAGCAGTGCAACCAGATAGCAGAAAAAGCAAAGGTTGAGGTAAGAAACGTTCGTTCAGACGTGAAGGACAAACTGAAGAAGGCGATAAAGGACGGGCTTTCGGAAGATCTTGAGAAAGACGCTGAAGCTGATCTTCAGAAACTCCACGACAAGTTCATCAAGAAACTTGACGAAATGATTGAAGCCAAACACAAGGAGATAATGACAATCTGACACATTGTCCGATTCATACACAAAGCGTGCGCCCCGCAGCGACCTTCCAACATTCTGGAATGAGTCATGCAGTAGGGCGCACGCTTGTTTTATTTCAAATTATCAGACCACTACGGATTGTCTTCAAAGACAAACATCGGCTCACTTACATTATCGGCAGGACGTCTCTGCACAACTTCCTCTTCCTCTACAAACAGCAATTCCGGACTAACAACACTTTGAACATAAGGGTTTAGAGCGACAGTCTTATCGGGCCGAACGATGAAAAGATTATTCCCCTGATGACAATTACGCAATATGTAATTGCGAACAGACTGATACACATTACTCTTCTTCAACGGCTCGAACATTGAGTTGTTGGCATTGAAGACGTGAGCAACAATAGTCTGCAACGGAAGACTCCTTCCGTTAGCCTTCTGCAAGATGTCTATTATGTCCTGTTCGTATTTCAATTTCCAAATAAAAAGGTCGATATCCACAGCATGAATACCGACCCAATATTAGTTAGTTTATTGCTAAAATTTAGGCAAGAACATACTTGTCTTCAGCAACAGTTACCTTACCTTCCTTGAAAAGCCATCCGATGCCTACCAGCACCTCTGCCTCTGTAGCCTTTGTAGCCTTAACGAGCTCAGCAACAGTCAGCGCACCCTTAGAATTGAGAGCCTCATAAACCTCACCAGCCTTAAAACCAGCAGAAACAACGTCAATAACAACGGCAGCTTTAGCAGCAGTCTTCTTACAACAAGCCTTCTTTGCAGGAGCCTCTTTCTTGGCAGTGTCAGCCTTCTTGGTAGTCTTCTTTTCTTCCATAATAATTTGTTTTCTAATACCTAAATAAAAGTGATTTATAATACTTTACGGGTACAAAGTTATGATTTTCACCCGTACTATCCACGTATTTCGCTGAGAAACAGTCAAGAAAAACATTTTTTTTGATATATGCCGATGTTTTCCGCATTGGTTTCCGAGAGAAAGCCCGCACATATATACTCACATTCTCAATCAATTAGGAGATCCTGAGCTCCAGAGATTTCTGTTGACACCTCGCCTATCCATCCGCACTGCTGATTGGTGGCGGAATACACTCGAATGAAGTCTATGTGGTCGAGGTGTACAGGCGTTCTGCTATCATCAACAGCCCAATCTATATCGAAGCTGCATCCGGAGAGATTGCTATTTGGGAGGTTGTCGGCATAGCCGTATCGAAGTGGTGTAAGCACCCAGTTAGAGCCGCTGGCAGAAGTGTCGGTAGCATTGTTGGGCAGCAGCGTGCCACGGAAAGTCAGGACGTGTGGTAGCCACAGCGGATAATACTCCTGCGAATGACTTGTGTTACGCCTTACGAACCCACAGCAACCACGGTTGTCTGTCCACGGAATGTCGCTCATCGGCGACTTGCCATATGTTATCTCATATCCATACGTGACCTTTCCAATGCTGTCGATGTCTGCACTTCCTGCGAGTTCATACCAAGTGTCATCGGGCAGTCCGTTGCCGTTTGTATCCTGAGCCACCATTACTATTCCTGGCTCTGAGCTGCCATCAAAGGCGTTTCCGTAGACAGCAAAGTCGCATCGCCCCTGGGCATTGCGCACACTATGGTCGAAACAGAAGGTTATGTAGCCACCATAACCACCGAGACTGACGATTCCCCGCCTGTTGTTTGCAAGCGACTGCGTGCATTTCTCTGCCATGGTTGCCGGGGTATCCTGCTCATCGGCTGTTGGAGCGGTGTTTACGAACTGCCCCGGAGCAGGCACAAAGTCGTAAACCTTAGTGATATACGGGTTCACGTC
>JABUUG010000159.1 GCA_021443285.1 Bacteroidaceae bacterium | reverse complement strand
AGCTGGTCATAGGACACAGTTGTAATTTCCAGACTTTGCAGCCTTTCCAGACTTTGCAGACTTTGCAGCCTTTCCAGACTTTCCAGACTTTGCAGCCTTTGCAGACTTTCCAGACTTTCCAGCCTTTCCAGACTTTGCAGACTTTCCAGACTTTCCAGACTTTGCAGCAGTTCCCGCAGTCCGTAAACCTCATGATACGGCTTATCAAGGGCTGGCATTATCTCCTGCATCTTCTCGTAGGCTTCGCGCGTAGGGAACTCCCACTGACTGTTGCCGAAATAATGTCTGGTCATCTGCGTGTTCAGATGCCGCGCCACGTCGCTCTGCTTCAGTCCCGAAAGACGCAGCGCATTGCGCAGATACTCTTTCATCCGCTCCGTGTTGCGCTCTATCTTCTCTTCAAGGTCGCGCGTCAGTTCATCGTAATCATCGCGGTCGTAGTAGGTCTTGATGTACCACTGCACATAAAGCCGCTTGTATTCCTCGTGATGTGCGCCTATGTCCGCACGGCTTCCGTCACCGCCGATGCCGAACGCGCGCATCAGCGAGCGGTCACCGAACACTCGCGCATAGTGTAGAGCCTTTTTCCACGGCTCAATCTCCCTGCTGTAGAGATAGGTCTTTTGACCGTTCCCGAAACTCCACACCGTGCGCACATAGGGGTCGGTGTCCTTCAGCGCAAGGAAATCCTCGCGGTTTATCCACCGCCTCTCGTCCCCGAACTCGCCGTTCACGGCGCGTCCGAACAGTTCGGGAATGTCGCCGTTGATGTCGTTCGCGATAAAGCGTCTCCATTTGCGCGACATCATCGCCGCGTGCGTCACCGAGCAGCCGCCGGCGAAAAGGTCGACGAAGACCTCGTTAGGCGGAAGCGCGCCGACTATCTTGTCCGCTATCTTCGCCTTGCTTCCCATGTAGGGCAGTCCGTAGTTCATTGTTTTTTACGTTTAGCCGCTGCCATTGCAACCTCTAACTTGGTCGCTACCCTGCCTTTAAGAAGATACTCCTCTATCTCCTCCTTGTCAAAGTAGATAGTCTTGCCGTTGGGCTTGTAATGTGGTATCTCATGCGTGCAGGTGAGTTTGTAGATGTAGCATTTAGACCAACCAGTGAGGAGCGCGACATCGTCAATGAGTAACGCCCTCTTTGCCGCTAATAGGTTGTATCGCTCTATGCGGTCGAGTTTTTCTTCTAACTCTTTTATTGTCATAGCATTTTATTACTTGCCTATAACTTGCCGCTGCAAACGGCATAGGGCTGATTATTAGTGATTTGATTATTTGCTTGCTTTCAATCTTACTTGCTTTTGCTTGCAAAATCGGCGGTCGGGAGATATGCGGCATTGAGGCTTGGTGTCGCGTCCGCGCCTTACTCCACGCGCCTTTATTCCAAGATTTCGTTAGCGGGTTCTCATGCGCCTTATTATGCCTTTCAGCGTGAGGTCTATCTCCTTGGCGGTCATTTCCTCCAGCAAAACGCGCCGCCTGTCGGCAAGTGCCGCCGCCCTTTCGATGCGTGCGCCCCTGCTTTCTTTCCAGCCGTCAAGCATGAAGATTGCATCGCATCTGCTCAAACGCCAAAGGTCATAAGCGAGTACGGCGTAGTAGCCGAAAACCTTGTGCAGCAGATAGGCGAATGTGCCGCACGGATTGACAACATCGTAGCCCAGTCCTTTCAGCCGCTCTTCAGCCTGAAGGAACTGCTCCTTGTAGATGTGCCGCGGCACGCCCGACATTCTGCCGCTGATATAGATTCTATACTTTTTCATCGAGTTTCTTTTTAAGTTCCTCCAATTCTTGCATCAGAAGCACGGTGTCCTTGAAACGATTGCGGTCTATCTCCTGAATGGTCTTCTCGATGAGCCACACGCATACCATCAGCACGACGACCGCCACGGCGAGAATTGCTATTGCTATCATTTCGTTCATAGTTCTTTCTTTAAGAGTTCGTAATTTTCCCCAAATGCAGCCTCTTCGTAGCCGCTGCGCCTATACCAGTCAAGCACCCATTTCGCGCTGTCGCGTCCGTCCCATTCAAGGTAAGCCGTCTTCGCGCCGTGCTGCCTTGCGCGCAGTTCAGCGTCGGCGAGCATCTGCCTGCCGTATCTTTCGCCGCGGCAAGACTCATGCACGCACAAGTTCCATATCACCGCATCGCCCACGTCAAACCGCTGCCCTGGGGTCTTCTCCTTGATGACATCGACGATGACGGTGGCGAGATTGTCGGACGTGCTGATGTTTATGCGCACGGTGCCGATTGACTTCCATTCCTGCACTATCATGCGCCGCCCTCCTTCGTCCGTGTTACGCTCACCTGCGCCCTTGATATTCCCAGGCCGCGGAGATAGTTGAGCACTGCCGTCTCAAAGTGCTGCAGATTCACCTTGTCGGCGTTTCTTACTTTTATCTGTATCATATCTTTGCTTGTTAGTGATTAGTGTTTAGTGTTCTTCTCCCTGTTCAGCACCATGTCCACCGTGTCGCGCTGAATGTCCTTGAGGCGCATCTTCGAGAATGCGTCAAGATAAGAGCCGCACGTCTTGTCGGTGTGGGCGACATACTCCATGAAGGTCTCGTAACTCATTCCGGTCTTCAGCAGCAGCCGCGCTATTATCCTCGCCACAGGCTCCATGAGTTCGCGCACAAGCCGCTCGTGGTCCAAGTCCTGCATAATCTCGTTCACCAGCGCAGTGCCGTATCTCTGGAGTTTCATCTCGCCGCGGAACATGTCCGCCGCCTCGCATATCGTGCATTTCGCCATGCGTCCGTGAATGTATATCAGTGCCGCGTAGCCGACGAGATAGGGGTTGCCCCAGTGGTTGTCGTGCGCCCTCATGCTGATTGTCGTGAAGTAACGCTCCCTGTAGTCGGCGACCGTCTTGTTGTGGAACATTCTGCCCATGAGCGTCCTGTTGATGTTGCTTACATCCTTGTCGTATCCGCTCCAGTGGAGCGTCAGATCCCGCTCGTTCGCATCAAGGAGTGCAAGAGCCTCCTTGCAGTCTGAAAGGTGCTGCGGTGTATGCTCCTCCACCCAGTCGGTGGCTTCGTGCACACCGTAGAAGAACATCGTGGACGCGTTCAGCACTGTGCAGTCGTAGATGACGGAAGCCTCGCGCATACGGCGGTTAAGGTGTCCTCGTGGGGGCGTTCGGTTCCTCATGCCTCTATCCCCCTGCTTTCGGCAAGCCGCCGTATGATTTCGCCGCCATACGCATCTTTGCAGATGCTGATGAACTCTGGTACCGTGTAGGTGTCGTCAAGACTGTAGCGGCCGCTTACAAACGACTGTCTGCCCTGCATGCAGGAGCCGGTCAGGAAGCCGTGCTTCTCAAACAACTCCTTGCCGCTTATCTTCTCGTCGTTTGTGGGGTACTGCTCGTTGAAGACGGCTATCTTGTCAGCGACCGGCATATTCTCCATGCGCTTTCTGTCCGCGTCAGCGACCGCCTGTTTAATCGTCTCGCCGTGCGCGAAGTATTCGCCGCTCTTTGCCACGAAAGTGTGCGTCAGGCTCATGTCTTTTTCAACGATATAGCCCTTTGCGTAGTTGCCGTGTAC
>JABUUG010000158.1:1665-5236 GCA_021443285.1 Bacteroidaceae bacterium | reverse complement strand
CTACCCTTCACTACACTTAAATAACTCTCCACATTAACTCCACTTCCATTCACTTAACGCATAACTTCCCTTTAACTCCTCTTTAACTTCCCTCTAACTCCACTTATTCTATCTCCGCCTTCATCGGGTTCTTCATATTGTGCAGAGTCTCTTCTGTGCGCAGTTTCCATTCTGCGAAGGTGTGTATGTCGTATTTGCTCCACGACGAGCCGAAGAGGTAGGTGTATTTCTCATTGTTGTTTATGTGGCGTATGCCGAGCGCATGGCCGGTTACGCCGTTTACTCCGGTGTGCGGGCGCATTTCCACTTTCTCCACACCGTTGGGGAATATCACTCCCACATATATCTGACTGTTCTGCCTGTCCTGGCTGTCTGTCGGGTCGGCGTAGGCGGCGTAGTCTTTCTCCAGGACGATGCTCTCTGTGTCCTCCTTGTGTATCACGAAGCCGGCCGCGAGGTCAGCACCGCTCTTCAGCCCTTCATACCATACCGTCATGCTCGTGTAGTTGCTCCCTTTGTCGAGCGATATTATGCGGTATTCCACGACGCCCTTGTTGCTGCCCATGTCGGTGGGGCAGTAGGTGAACTCTACTGTTAAACGCAGCGGACCGTTGTCGAGAATCCTGTAGGTCTTGTAGCTGTACGGCATTATCATCTCGCCATTGAGAATGATTGCCGGCACGCCACCGCCGAGTGTCGCGCCCACATTGTAGCAGTCGAGACCGTCGCCGTGGTCAAAGTGGAACGAGGTGATAGGCTCAAGGTCGTCGGCCTCCTTGTACTTTCCCAACCGTCGCAGCGAGTCTATGCGAGGCTGTCCGCTCAGTGCCAATGCATATCTCTTCTCCAAAACCAGCTCAGGTGTGTTCTTCACCCAGATGTCCACGCCGAACGAACGCTCCTTGCGGGCTTGCAGTGCAGGACCATACAGCCTCCACATCGCCTTGTCGTTCTCCCATGCGAAGTCGTCTATACGCTCCGGGTATTGCCTGCCGAACACATAGGGGACAGGCTTTTGCGGCACACCTTTCTCGATGGTGAACACAGCAGTGCCGTGCGGCCGCACCGATGCATCTATGAGCAGTTTGCCGTCATAAGTCTTCTGACAGCCCACTTCCTGCCCACGGGCATTCCGCACGATGAATGTCTCCCCAGCTTTCAGGGTGAGCTTCTTCTCCACATCGGCGAGGGGCAGCTCTGCAAGCTCGTGCCGTTGCTCTCCGCCGTTGTTGGACACTTTCACCGTTACCGTCTGCGCCGATGCGGTTATGCCGAACAGAGATGACAGCAGGAAAAGCAGTATATACGGTTTCTTCATGGTAGATTCTATAAATTTCCGCGCCGCAGGCGCATAACTTCCCTTAACTTCTGGATTATCGTGCCTCGTGCCTATTTCAGCTTCTCATCAAAGAAATTCACCACCTTCTTCATGAGGTACAGGCGCGAGTTCTTGTAATATATGCTGTGGTTTGAGTTCGTGAAGATGTGCATATCGAATGGTATGTCGCTGTCCACGAGCTTCTGCGTGAACTCGAATGTGTTCTGTGGATGCACATTGTCATCGCACAGTCCGTGTATCAGAAGCAGGTCGCCGTGCAGGTTTGCCGCGCGCTTGCAGGGGTTTATGTCATAGCCGGCAGCGTTCTCCTGCGGTGTGCGCATGAAGCGTTCAGTATATACCGTGTCGTAGAAGCGGAAGTCTGTCGGTGGTGCTATCGACACGCCGCAGCGGTATGTGCCTTCGCCCTCTGTCATCGACATTAGTGTGGTGAATCCTCCGTGACTCCATCCCCATATCGCGAAGCGGCTCTTGTCAGCCCATGGTTGTGTGGCAATGTATTTCGCAGACTCCACATGGTCGCGACATTCCTTCTCGCCCATACGCATGTATGTCATCTTCTGGAAGTCGGCGCCGCGTGCCGTTGTGCCGCGAGGGTCTATCGTTACGCACACATAACCCTTCTGGCATAGCATCGCCTCAAACATTCCTCCGGATCCCATGCACCCCATGCTCCAGCTGTCTGTCACCTGCTGGCTGCCCGGACCGCTGTACTGGTGGAATATAACAGGGTATTTCTTCGCTGCATCGAAGTTTGCCGGCTTGTATATCACGCCGTTCAGCTCTATGCCGTCGGATGTGGTGAAGGTGAAGAACTCCTTCTGTGGCAGCACAGTGCCGGCGAGTGTCTGCTTCAGTTTTGCGTTGTCCTCTATCACCGTCTGCTTCTTGCCCTCGCATAGTGTATATACCGGCGGTGTCGTCATGTTTGAATACACGTCTATGCGCTTCTTGAAGTCAGAGCTGAAGTAAGCCTTGTTCCAACCTTCTTTCGCTGACAGCGTTGTCAGCCTGCCCTTTTTGTCGGTCTTGCATACCGTGCGCTGCATAGGCGTCTTGCCTACTGCCTGGAAGAATGTCTCGCCAGTCTTGTAGTTGTAACCGTACAGCTCGGTAACGATGATGCTCTTGTCGTTTATCAGCGGGCGTATCAGCTTGCCGTTATAGTCGTAGAGGTAAGGCTGCATCGTGCCTTCGTTGTCGTTCAGTATCACCATGCCTTCGGGGTACAGCGCAAACTCCGTCACTGCCTGTTCGGGCAGGTAGCACTTCGATGTCAGCGTCTGCATCTTGGTGGTCTGCGCGTTCTTGCTGTTCGCGCGCCACAGCGTCATTGCGTCCTGGTGGCGGTTGAGTGAGCATATAAGCACATCGTCTGGCTCAGACGGTATGGTGCGTATGATGGGCAGGTAGTCTTCTGCGTCAATGTCCATCTTTATCTCGCGGTGCTCACCAGTGGCGAAAACGTATGAGTGGAGGGTTATGACGGAGTTCTTCTCGCCAGCCTTGGGATATTTGAAGCGGTATATGCGCGGGTAGTCTTCGCCTTCGTGGAATTGCAGCTGCATCTCCTTCACAGCCGACTCGTCGGAGCGAATCCATGCTATCGCGCTGCCGTCGCCCGTGAAGGCGAACATACTGGTCTGCGCAAATTCCTCCTCATAAACCCAGTCGGCATGGCCGTTGATTATCTTGTTGAACTCCCCGTCGGTTGTTACCGCCTTCTCCGCTTCCGCGAGTGGCTTGCCGGCAAAGAGGCTTTCCACATCTATTATATATATGTTGTTGTCCCTCACTACGGCGATGTTCTTCGAGTCGGGCGACCATGTGGGAATCTTGTTCTTCCCTGATACGTGCACGGTCTTGCCCGTCGCAGTCTCCTTCACGTCGAACTCCGCTGTGAACGAGTGGCGGTATATCTGTTCTTTTTTGCCAATCTCTATCTCATACTTGCCGTCTGCGCTTATCAGTGCGTTTCTGCCGCTGCCGAGATAGTCGTTTATCTTAACATAGGCGGCACGGAATTTGGAACTTTTGGTTACATCCTCCACTGTCAGCTGCTCCTGCGAGAAGGCTTGGGCGCAACAGGCGAAGAGGAAGGAAAGAAGGAAAAGGTGTTTGTGTTTCATGGATGATAAAGGTTTGATGTTTAAGTGTAGTGAAGGGGAGTTATTGTGGAGAGTTATTTAAGTGTAGTGAAGGGTAGTTAAAGTGGAGTTAATGTGTAGTTAA
>JABUUG010000158.1:0-1645 GCA_021443285.1 Bacteroidaceae bacterium | reverse complement strand
TTAACTCCTCTTTAACTTCCCTTTAACTCCTCTTTAACTCCACTTTCCTTTAACTCCACATTAACTCCACTTTTATTTCAGCTCCGTTCCCATTATCCGGGCTATTTTCTGCGGAATCTCCGATGTGTCGTTCATGCCTTTGAACTCGTCTGCACCTACGCCGATGGCATATACCGGCACGTAGCCGCTGGTGTGTGCGCCGTGTACAAAGTTCATCTTTGCGAGGTTCGTCATTATGTCGCAGGCTACGACAGACATTTTTTCGTTCGACTTATAGAGCGTCTTCTCCATCTGCTGCCTCCCCTCTGCGCCGAAGGTCTCCTCGTATGTGTCGCGCAGCAGCTTGGTCTGGCTGTCCGAGAGCTTGTGGACAGTCCAGAAGCCCCACAGGTCTTTCAGGCTCTGCTCTATCTGTTCCCAGCTGACATTGTTGTTTGTCTCCTTTCTCAGTCGGGCCAGATAGTCGGTGTATGAATCCTTCGCAATCTTTTGCGAGGCATACGCCTTGGGGGTGCCTTGATATGACGTGTTGCCCAGAGCAGGGCCGGATGTGTCGTGGTCGGCAGTGAGTATTATCAGAGTCTCGTCGGGGTGCTGAAGATAGAACTCGTAGGCTGCCTCTACGCAGTTGTTTACAGCCTCAAGTTCAAGGAATGCGGTTGCACCGTCGCGTGCATGGGCAGCCCAGTCCACACGTCCGCCAATCTCGTTCATGAGGAAGAAGCCCTTTTTGCCGCTGTTGGAGTATAGGTAGTCGAGTTGCGCGCCGAATACCTCCTCAATGGTCATGTCGCCAGGCTTGCGGTCGATGAAATACTGCATCTCGCTGTTGCGGCTGTCTTGGGGCTGCACGAGTATCACCTTCTTCGCCTTCTTGCCTTTTGCGGCATATTCCTTTGTGCCGTAGCATACGGTGAAACCAGCATCCTCCGCCAGTTCGTAGATGGACTTCTCGTTGGGGTGTACCTTCTCGTCGGTGGCATGGTTGATGTTACTGCCACAGAAGAAATCCACATAGTCGCACTCCAGCAGGTCGTGGGCTATCTCATGGTAGTTGCTTCTGTTTTTGTTGTGCGCATAGAAGGCGCAGGGTGTGGCGTGGTTTATCGTTACCGATGAGCCTACACCCACCATCATGCCCTGTTCCTTTGCCGTTTTTGCTATGCTGTACACGGGAGTCTCGTCGGGCAGCATGCCTATCATCCCGTTGTTGGTCTTGTGGCCCGTGGCGAGTGCTGTTCCGGCAGCGGCGGAGTCGGTGGTGCGGCTGCTGGCCGAGTATGTGGTCGCCATGCCCACTACGGGGAAGGTGGAGAAGCGGAAGGGCTTGTTGGCGTACTTATATACATCGCCGCCAAGCCCCTGCTTCGTGTAGCCCTCTATGTCGGCGCGGTAGTGCTCGGCAGCCTGGATAAGGTTCACGCCAGTGCCGTCGGAAATCAGGTAGAACACATACTTTGCTGTCTTGGCGTTAAGCAGAAGGCAGATGCAAGACAGGCATACAAGCAGGAATGTTTTTTTCATGGTAAAGGAAGTAAAGAATGTCTATAAATTGGGAGTTAAGGGAGTTAAAGGAGATATTTTGGGGAGTTAAAGGGAAGTTATGCGTTAAGTGAATGGAAGTGGAGTTAATGTGGAGTTAGAG
>JABUUG010000157.1 GCA_021443285.1 Bacteroidaceae bacterium | reverse complement strand
AGCTATACCTTCAAGATGGACTACTACTGGATGATGGGCGACAACCGCCACAACTCTGCCGACTCACGCTATTGGGGCTTCGTGCCGGAAGACCACATCGTGGGCAAGCCCATCTTCATCTGGTTTTCCTCCGACCCCGACCGCTCCCTCTTCGGCGGCGGCATACGCTGGAGCCGCCTGTTCCGCTTCGTGGACGACATAAAATAACGAAAGTTTCGCAAGCTCAACTTTCATTGGGAGTTAGAGGAAGTTAAGGGGAGTTATAGGGAGCGAAGGGACAATAGTTTCCATAGCAGCACATCTGTCCCTTAACTACCAAAGCGAGTTTACGAGCGATAACTACCTTTAACTACCCTTAACTACACAAATTGAGCAAGTTGAAAACTTGCGAACTCAAGGAGAATAACGCAGAAACTACTGAATGAAGGAATTTGTAATATCAGAGGTAAAGGCTGAGACGGCTGTTTTGGTAGGTCTTATTACGCCTGGTCAGGACGAGGAGAAGACGATAGAGTATCTTGACGAACTGGAGTTTCTTGCAGACACTGCTGGGGCAGTGACTGTGCGGCGCTTCACGCAGAGGGTGAGTGCTCCGAACCAGACAACATACGTCGGTAAGGGAAAACTGCAAGAGATAGGCCAGTACATCCGCGACGAGGAGGAAATGGACAGGGAGATAGGTATGGTGATCTTCGACGATGAGCTTTCGGCAAAGCAGATACGCAACATTGAGGCTGAACTGAGGGTGAAGATTCTGGACCGCACATCGCTTATCTTGGATATTTTTGCCATGCGTGCGCAGACGGCTGCGGCGAAAACTCAGGTGGAGTTGGCACAATACCGATATATGCTCCCCCGTCTGCAACGTCTCTGGACTCACCTTGAGCGTCAGGGCGGCGGTTCGGGCAGTGGCGGCGGAAAGGGTTCTGTTGGGCTGCGCGGTCCCGGTGAGACGCAGTTGGAGATGGACCGCCGCATTATCCTTTCGCGAATGTCGCTGCTGAAGGAGCGCCTTGCAGAGATAGAGAGGCAGAAGAACACGCAGCGGCAGAACCGCGGCAGGTTGATTCGCGTAGCCCTGGTGGGCTATACGAATGTGGGCAAATCAACGATTATGAACCTGCTGTCGAAGAGCGATGTGTTTGCGGAGAACAAGCTTTTTGCGACGTTGGATACTACTGTCAGGAAGGTTGTTGTAGATAATCTTCCTTTCTTGCTTGCAGACACTGTAGGTTTTATCAGGAAACTTCCGACAGACCTTGTTGATTCGTTCAAGAGCACTCTGGACGAGGTGCGAGAGTCGGACTTGTTGCTTCATGTGGTGGACATATCTCACGCCGACTTTGAGGAACAGCGGACGGTTGTTGACAAGACGTTGGCTGAGCTTGGATGTGCAGAGAAACCGCAAATGGTGATTTTCAACAAGATAGATGCCTATACATGGGAGGACAAGGAGGAGGACGACCTGACACCGAAGACAAAGGCAAACATCACCCTTGAGGAACTGAAGCAGACCTGGATGGCAAAAACGGACGACTGCATATTCATATCTGCACGGGAAAAGACAAACATACAGGAAATGCGCGAGATGCTCTACAGCAGGGTGAGGCAGCTGCACGTGCAGAAATATCCGTACAATGATTTCCTGTATTGAAGGCATTTCGGAGGGGAAACGGATGAACCGGATTGGGGGAATAAGATGATTAACCAAAAACTTTAAAACAACTAATATCATGTATCGCAGCCTTAACATTGACGAGATTGAGCAGTTGCAGCGACAGGGCTGTACTGCGGAAAACTGGAGAAGCATAACAGTATCAGACAACTTCTCCACTGAGTTTATCCGTGACGTGAACTTCTATGGTGAAGTTTCGTTAGGTAGTTTTACGAAAGATGTGGAGATAGCTCCGAATGTGAAACGGCATTCGGGTATCTACCGGTCATCGATAGGAAACTATGAGATAGGGGATGACTGCTACATATCGAATGTCGGACTGCTGCAGAACACGGGGGAGGCAGAGGTAAGGACAAAGACTATTGCTGTACTGAATGAGGCGGGAGACGGTAACATCATTGCCTACAACGGTCTGACGAGCAACTTGGCAGCACTTATGGTTTACTGCCAGCGGAACAACAGGCAGGCATACGAGAACCTTGTAAACTTGGTGCGCAATGCAACGTTGAAGATTGATAATTCTTTCGGCAGGATTGGTCACGACACGATAATACACGATGTAAAGGAAATAGTAAACTGCCGTATTGGAAACTATTGTGAGATATCGGGAGCACAGCGATTGACAGACTGCTCAATAGAAGGTGATGGCGAAGCGAATATTTTTGTGGGGACGGGTGTTGTGCTGGAAGACTGCATTCTCGTGAATGGTGCATCGGTGCTCAACAATGCCCTGCTTGCCAACTGCTTTGTCGGTGAGGCATGTACGATAAGCAACGGTTTCCAGGCAGAGAACTCGGTGTTCTTCGCCAACACGTACATGAGCAACGGCGAGGCCTGTGCAGCCTTCTGCGGACCGTTCACTGCATCTCATCACAAGAGCAGTCTTCTAATCGGTGTAGATTTGTCGTTCTACAATGCTGGTTCGGCGACAAACTATTCCAACCATGCCTATAAGATGGGGCCTGTACACTACGGCACTCTGGAAAGGGGCAGCAAAACGGCAAGCGGCGCCCACATACTTCATCCCGCAAAAGTCGGTGCTTTCAGCATGTGCATGAACAAGATTTCAACGCATCCCGATACAACGGACTTCCCCTTCTCCTACCTCTTCGGCGACGGAAAGAAGACATGGCTTGTGCCGGCACGCAACCTCTGCACATTAGGTACATATCGCGATGTGAACAAATGGCCTAAAAGGGATAAGCGCGAAAGCAACTATAAGCGTAGCCTGATAAACTTCTCCTGGTTATCGCCTTACGTTATGGAGAAAATAGAGAAGGCTATTGATATACTGGAATATCTCCAGAAGGAGAACGGATATGACATAACGGAGTACGAATACAAGGGCTGCACCATTCGCCGCTCATCGCTTACAAAGGCTCTTGAGATTTACCGCAATGCGCTGCTTATGTTTGTCAGCATGAACAACAAGGACATTGCCACCGACCATTATGAAGTGGAATATATCAGACAGTGGCATGACCTGGGCGGAATGCTGCTCCCGAAAGTTGAACTGGACAACATAATAAACAATGTGGAGTACAACGAATACTCTTCTATAGAGGCTCTCGAAACATCGCTGAAGGAGAGCTTTGAGGCATACAACGACTATCTGGAGCAATACACTCTGTATATCATAGACAAATATTTTGCCGACACAAACAATCTTGATGAAATGGCGGAAGACGCCTATGCACAGTGGATAGAGGCAATTAAGGCAGATGCCACAAAGGAGTTTGAGATGGGCGATGTGGAGCAGGAAGCCTATGAGAAAATAATTGGTTCGTTGAAGTGAATTTTTAAGGTGGGTTCTATAAATTGGAAGTTAAAGGAAAGGGGGGTGGTAACTGGGGGGAGAGGAGTTAATGGGAAGTTAAAGAGGAGTTAAAGGAAAGTGGAGTTAAAGAGGAGTTAAAGGGAAGTTAA
>JABUUG010000156.1 GCA_021443285.1 Bacteroidaceae bacterium | reverse complement strand
CATCGCCATGGGCGATTTCTATGCCATACCGATAACCGTCGCCTTTGTCCTCACCTGCCTATATGCCCTGTTTGTTTTGCGTAAAGGCAGTTTCTCGGAGCGTCTTATGCAGTTTGCCCGTGGTGCCGGCAACGAGAATATCATGTACATGATACTGATATTCATACTCGCGGGAGCATTCGCCTCGCTTGCCAAGGGCATTGGCGCCATTGACGCTACGGTGGAACTCTGCCTCCATTTCCTGCCTCCGTCCTGCCTGCTGCCCGGACTGTTCCTCGCCGCCTGTCTTGTGTCGATAAGCATCGGCACATCTGTCGGCACTATTGTCGCGCTCGTTCCGCTCGCCGCGGGGTTGGCTACGCAGACGGGTAGCAGTGTCGCACTATATACGGCGTGCATCGTTGGCGGCGCATTCTTCGGCGACAACCTCTCGTTCATCAGCGACACAACGATTGTCGCCACGCGCAGTCAGGGCATTGACATGCAGGAGAAGTTTCTTGCCAACATACGCATAGCCCTTCCCGCCGCCATCCTCTCTCTCGCCATATACACGATAATAGGCTATGGGAGTGCTGCGGGTCAGGATGTGGCAATGCCCGACCTCGTGCTGATAATCCCCTATGTGGTGGTGCTGGTAACGGCTGCGTTCGGCATGAACGTGATAATGGTGCTCACTCTCGGCGTAGCTCTGAGCGTCTCCATTGCCGCCTTCTATCAGAGCATGACGCTGGCGGAAATGCTGAAGAGCATGAATGAAGGCATCGGCGGCATGAGCGAACTGATAATCGTTACCATGCTTGCCGGCGGAATAATGGAGCTGGTACGCATAAACGGCGGTATAGACTACCTCATCGGCATTATCAACAGGCACGTCAGGAACCGCCGGTGGGCAGAGATAAGCATCGGGTTTATGACATTGGCAGCCGACTTCTGCACCGCCAACAACACGATAGCCATACTCACCGTCAGTCCGCTGGCAAAAGACATCGCCACGCGCTTCGGCATTCATCCGCGTCGCACCGCCAGCCTGATGGACACCTGGAGCTGCTTCGCGCAGTCGGTCATACCCTACGGCGCACAGATACTCATGGCTGCCGGGCTGGCGTCAATAGCCCCCACGCAGATAATCCCCAATCTCATATACCCATACATCCTCATCGTAATAACAATCATAAGTTCCCTGTTCTTTGTGCGTTTGCACAAGCAAAAACATAGTCAATGCCAGCACCATTAACCGTTTACCGCGCATCTGCAGGGGCAGGAAAGACGTTCCGCCTTGTGGTGGAATACATCAAGCTGCTCATGCTGCGCCCCGACAACTACAAGCATATCCTCGCCGTGACATTCACGAAGAAGGCGACGCAGGAGATGAAGATACGCATACTGTCGCAGCTCTACGGACTGAAGGAGGGACTGCACTCATCGGACAGCTACATGAAGTGCATAACCGAAGAGATGAACATCCCTGAGGGCGAGGTGCGCAAGACCGCCGCACAGTCGCTTGCCATGATACTGAAGGATTACAACCATTTCCGCATCGAGACCATCGACTCCTTCTTCCAGAGCGTGCTGCGCAATATGGCGCGCGAACTCGACATCAGCTCGAATATGCGTGTGGAGATTAACGGCGAGCAGGTGAAGGACAAGGCTGTCGACCAGCTCATAGACAACCTTGAGCCCGGCGACCGCCTCGTGGAATGTCTGCAGCGGTTCGCCAACGAGAATATGGAAGATGGCAAGACATGGAACATCATATCCAGCCTGAAGGAGTTCGGCAGCAGCATCTTCTCAGACTTCTACAAGTCGCACTCGGCGGACTACAAGAGCCGTATGCGCGAGAACCCCAACCTCTTCGTAGGGTATAAATCGAAGCTCTATGCCATAAAGGGACAGGCTCAGAAGAATATCCTCGCTGCCGCCGAAAGCCTGCGAGTGCTGATAGAGGACACACATGGACTGGACATAAATATGTTCAAGTACAGCAGCAATTCGGGGCTGGGTAAACTCTACGAATATCTCTTGAAGGGCGAGTATATGAAGATACCCGCCACGCTGTACAAGTATGCCGCCGGTGAAAACGAATGGTTCAACAAGAAGGATGCTGCGCGTTATGGCACTGCTGTCATTGCCAACTCGCTGATGCCGGCACTGCAGGACTATCTGCGGATACATGAGCGCATGATTCACGACATGACGAGCAGCAATGTGCTGCTGAGCAACCTGAACTCGCTGGAGCTGCTTGCCGACATAGAGGCCGCCGTCGATGAGAGCAACCTGAAGGCAAACCGCTTCATGCTGTCGAGCACCAACCAGCTGCTGTCGGAAATGATTGGCGAGAGCGACTCGCCCTTCATTTACGAGAAGATCGGCACGCGTGTGGAGCATCTGATGATAGACGAGTTCCAGGACACCAGCACGCTGCAATGGCGCAACTTCAAGAAACTGCTCCTTGAGAGCATGAGCTACTATGATGCTGAGACCGCACGCGGTTCGGTAGGCTCGATGATTGTGGGCGATGTGAAGCAGAGCATCTACCGATGGCGCGACGGCGACTGGAACATTCTGAACGGCATAAAGGGCGAGTTTGCCAACGATGCCGACACCGATGTGCGCACGCTCGGCACAAACTACCGCTCAGAGGCTAACATCATAAACTTCAACAACGGTTTCTTCAACCGTGCGAAGCAGGTGGTCGGCATAGAGTCCGCCTATTCCGATGTAACCCAACAGGTGGGCAGGACGGGCGAGGCGTGCGGCGAGATAGAGATAACGATGCTCACGGAGGAGGAGTACAAGGCGCGCCACCTGATGATTGCGCAGAAGGTTTCAGACCTGATGACAAAGTATGGAGTGAAGGCTAAGGACATCGCCATTCTCGGCAGAAACAACAGCATACTGAAAGACCTCTCCAAGACATTCATGGAGCATTTCCCCGACATCCATGTGGTGAGCATGGAGAGCTTTATGCTCAACACGTCGTCGGCAGTGTGCGCCATCATATGCGCCCTGCGGCTGACTCAGAAGCCCACTGACCGCATACTGCTCGCCACACTTGCGCAATACTCCGGCATGAGCGAAGTGGAAGTGGCGAAGTCTGTGGCGGGGCTGAACACCCGCAAGCCAATCTTCGATGTGGTGGAGGACATTCTCAAAGACACGGGATTTAAGTACTATACGATATTCAGGGAGAGGAAACCTGAGTTTATCAAATTATAGATGTGTCAATATGATTATGGCTTGTCCGTACATATGTGTATAATCAGCAACCCACACTGACCGGTCACCTGCAGACATGGGCCTGCCGACAGACACAACTTTGTAACGCCAACAAGTATATTTGCATATTTAATGTATAACGTAAAAATAACACCGACGAGCGGTGTTATTTTCATGTCGATTAATTTATTTTGCTCCGGCTAAAGCGTCGTCCATGCCCTCCCATGCCTGTTCGACGCAAGTCGGATTAATGAATCCTTCCAAAGATTATCCGCGGGGATGAGCTCTGTTGTAAACCTCACGGATGTGTGAGTGGCTCATGTTGGCGTAAATCTGTGTCGTCGAAATATCAGAATGTCCGAGCATCTCCTGAACGCTTCGTAAGTCTGC
>JABUUG010000155.1 GCA_021443285.1 Bacteroidaceae bacterium | reverse complement strand
CAACTTGACGACCTTGACGGAGACTATGCCCCGGAAGAGCTCGCCTTTGTGATAGACATGAAGGCCCGCGAGAAAAAGTCCATCACCATAATGCTCTCAGACAAACCAAACACTGAGGTCTATCATCCCCGCACATTCGCGCAAATGCTTCTACGTGCAAATAAGGGAGCGATAGTGCCTATACGCGACATCTCCGTACCTGGCGACGTGCAGTCATATTCATTGCTCTACGGCCACGGCATAATGTTTGAGAGCGAAATAAACGCCTACCGAATCTATTTCGACAAGAAACAGACCATAGACCCATACGGCAAGTTCAAGAGACAGCTCGAACTGGAGAAAACGCAGTTCTATCCTACTGATGATCATCTGGCGCAGGGATATGGCAACGACATACTGCTTGTCGGTACGAGCTGCGGTGTCGGTGCACTGAAGGGATGGAACGGCACGGAAACGACAAATATAGAGCCTGTGAGGAAAAGAGCACAACGTGTTGTGGCAAGCGGACCTGTGCGCGCCATAGTGGAGATGATTGACGAGGGATGGCAGTATCAGGGCAGCACGCTGAATATGAAGCAACGCTACACCCAGTGGGCAGGGCATCGCGATGTACAGATTGACATCATATTCGACAAGCCGTTAGCAGATGAGAGTTTTGCCATTGGAGTGCAGCGTATCATGGGCAATGAGACGACAATGCACTACGGTCAGCACGGGCTCGTCGCATCGTGGGGAAGACACTGGCCCATGAACGACACCGTGAAATATGTAAAGGAGACTATCGGAATGGCGACATACGTGCCGGAAGAGATAGCCGGGAAAAGGATTGAGGACAAAAACGGATGCTACTACCTAACATCATGCAAGGGAAAGAAGAGCTTCCGCTACTACACAATGTTCGTGTCAGACAACGAGGCGGGAGCGCCCAAAACAAAAGAGGAGTGGTTCGCCGAAGCACCACTCCTGATTATTCCGCATGAATTAGCAATCCAATGATATAAGAACATAAGCTTCAACGGCAAGTTCTACACTTTTCCATACTTTCTGACTTTCCTGCTGAAAAGATTTATCGCAGAGCATCAGTAAATGGTGCAATTAATATATCCTACCCCCAAAGAGTCCTCCATATCGAGATGACGAGTCTGCGGGCTGACAGCATAATTTCCGTCAGCCCGCAGACTCTTCTGTATTCCAGCAGCAATCCAATCACCTACACCTTGGGCTTTTAATGCCCATGACAAGGAATTGGAGGAATAGGATGCTTATTTATAGACAGGGCGTACCGTATGGCCGTTGGAACGGAGAAAGTCGCTACTAACGAACCTTTCAGGACTAAAGCCAAATAAATAAGCGATGTCAGCGTAGAGTTCATGTGTGGACGATGTCCAGTAGTAGCCTGCTTCATTATCAGAGAAGAGGGCATCGTCGAAGCGATAGCCGGTAGCTGGCATGAAGATGGATTTTCCGTTATTCTTGCTCGTTACCTTTCTGCCATATACGCCATTCTGGGTAGTCCATTCAGTTGTGCAGTTGTCTATTAGCTCTTGTATTTCGTCCTTTGTCGGCATACGCCATGAGCCTTTCCAATTCTTACTGGCAGCATCGTAGGCAGCTGTGAGATTTCCGTCATCATCGATTACGCCGCTTTCTTTCAGTTCCGGAATGCTCCCGTAGTATGCGTAGTCATCTCCTGAATAGATACTCTTCGCACTTGTCTCGCCCCATGCAAAATAGTCGCCATACTCTTCAGGCTTGCTTGCACCCACATTGCATGTTGCCCACCTCAAACCGCTTGGCAAACCGAGGTCAACATATTCATGACCACTGTGGGTGGGTATTTCTTCTATTATTATGCTGTCTATCTCATCTGCAGGAGAAGAGAAGATGACTTCGCCGTTTTTCACCACCTCCAGTGTGCGCACCTGCGCCTTGACACCCGCGCAGTATATTAATGATAGTATGGCGAGAAGGCATATTCTGTTTAATCGTTTCATTACTTGTTTGTTTTTCTTGGATTTATCATGAATAAAGGAATAGGATGCTTATTCTGAAACAGGACGAACCGAAAAGCCGTTACTACGGCGGTAGCTGTCCATGTTGAAGCTGCCTGAATCGAAATAGAGGTAATTGCCCGAATAGCTGCCATCCTGAGATGAGGTCCAATAGTTCCCCTTGTCGTCCGCAAAGGAAAGCCCGCCTCCATAGCGCCAGCCGCAAGCGGGGATGAATATGGATTTGCCGTTTTTCTTGCTCGTTACCTTACGACCGTATCTGCCATTAAGAGTTATCCATTCGGTAGTGCAATTGTCAATAAGCTCCTGCATTTCTGCCTTAGTAGGCATGCGCCACGAACCTCCCCAGTTCTTTCGGGCGGCATCATACTCTGGAGTGAGATTTCCATTACCGTCTATTATACCGCCTGACTGCAATTCAGAGGAAGATTTTCCGTATGTAAGAGAGTTAGAAATGTCATAACTGCTCTTCGTGGTTGTCTCGCCCCAAGCATAATGGTTGCCATACTCTTCCGGCTTACTCGCCCCGACATTGCATGTTGCCCATTTCAAACCGCTTGGCAAACCAAGGTCAACATATTCATGACCACCAATATACGAGGATTTCACCGTGATATAGTCAAAGTCCTTGATGTTTGATGAGAACACAACCTGACCACCTTTTACGATTTTCACTACACGGTTTTGCGCCATTGCTCCTGTACAGAATGTGAGCATAAAGATGGTGGAAAACAAAAATGTAAAGATTCTTTTCATGCCTGTCGTTATTTGATGGTGAATTTCTTTGTTATGGTTTTTCCGTTGCTGATAGCAGTGGCGATTACTATTGTCTGCTCCAGTCCTGAAGTGCTGACAGACTTGGCATTGGTCGCTGTGCGGAGCAATGAGCCTTGAAGCGATACGATACGGATTTGAGAGACTGCCTCTGTGCCTGTAGCCACGATTTGCTGTGAGTCGCGCGAGTAGGTCAGGGTTATCCCTTCTTTTGCCGTAGTGATGTCTTCAATGGCAGTGGCAGGGGTTGCACTGAAGAAGATGTATGTGCCTGTGTAGGGGATAGTCTTTTGTCCCTCACTGTCTGAATAAGTCATCTCTGAGTCGCCAAAGAACAGTCGCCCTTCGTTTTTGAACAGGACTGACTCCACAACTGTGCCATCCCTGCCTGTGGCAAAGTTCAGCCAGTCGGTGCTGTCTGCCATTGCGGTGGTTGCCACCAACACCGCAAAGCATGGTAGTATTACCTTTTTCATATACTAATAATGAAATTTCCTCCCTGCCGCTCCCAAGCAAGGATATTAACAAAAAGAAAAGGGATATTGGCATATAAAACAAAAAGTGTGGGAACTGCCTTTGCCCGTCCCACATCTTGAGGCTGTCGCATTGCCCATCGTAGTTGAACGAACAACGCTGAAGCCCCACACGGATATGAATACACACAACAAGACTGTACGGATACAATCTTGGCTGTAATATATAAACATACCATAAGGGCGTCACCGCTGCTGTGTCCTTGACTACGATGTTGAAACTGCGACATTTCAAGATGTCAGAGAACAAGCGCTAAGTTACGCTCTTCATAAAATATGCATCCCACC
>JABUUG010000154.1 GCA_021443285.1 Bacteroidaceae bacterium | reverse complement strand
AGCCAAAATAAACCCATTAATGATTAAACCGTGGGAACTAATTTATAGAACCCACCTAAAACTATTGCCTTGTGTTCATCGCTCCAATCATTCTTGTATAGATGTCGTTGAGCTCCTTCATCTGGTTCACAAGTAGTTTTGTCTGCTCGTTAATCTCATCAATGGTACCGATTTGCTGCGAAGCGCTCTTGAGTTGCAGTTCATATACACGGGAAATGCCAGTAAGCGTGCGGTTAAGATTCTCCATCTCTTCAGAATCCGTTGTGAGACGCTGACTCTGTTCTGACACCTTTGAGAGCACCTCCGTAAGTTTCTGAAGCTGCTCTATATAGCTGCCTGTGGCTTCTGCCACATCTGCACTGAGAGAAGGTACAACGACCGCCGTGCCAGTCTCTTGAGCAGGAACCGAGGCTGCAGCCGCAACCTCAGGCAGAGAAACATTTCCAATCTCTATCGGTGGATAGTCCGGAGTCTGCTGAACGCCACTCTCCGCATCTCCCTCTTCGTCGAAATCCTCCACATGGGTTGGCAGGTCGCGTCCATCGCCAGTCTTGTCAAACGGACGGTCAAAAGCAGAGATAAAGAACACGAATACCTCTGTTCCCATACCGATATATAGCATCAGGTTGGCGTATGGCAGGTGTGTCAGTTTGAACAACGTACCGAGAATCACTATTGATGCTCCCCAGCTATAGGCATAGTTGAGGAATGTCTGTCCGGGTACGCTGTCGAGCCATTTCTGCAGCCTGTAAATAATGTTGTATTTGCTGTATCTTGTCATATTTGTTACTGTTCACTATTTATTGGAAGTTAAGGGAAGTTATGCTGCTCCGCAGCGGAAGTTAAGGGACGTATGTACTTGAGCCTCAGAAGCTATTGTCCTTTAACTTCCCTTAACTTCCGCACCATAGGCGCATAACTTCCTATAACTTCATAATTAATAGATATTGCCTAAAAAGACTATCGTTTTACCTTTTTCTGCTTTGCTTGTGTTGCTGAGCTCCTTACACAGCGGAAACCGATGTATGAGCGGGGGTGGTTCTGGTATTCCCAACTGCGCCATGCCGAGCGTATGAAACTCTCCGGGTCTTTCCATGAACCGCCGCGCACCGCCTTCTTCTTCATCTGGTATGGGTCTTCCAGTGCCGCATTGTATTTCAGTGTCGGGTTAAGGTCGCTCATTGCCTCAACGCCAGCCTCAGTGTAGATGTTGCTTGTCCACTCGGCAACATTGCCTGCCATGTCATACAGCCCATTGCTGTTAGCTCCGAATATACCCACCCTTGAAGTTATCAGGTTTCCGTCTTCAGTGTAGTTCCCTCGGTCAGGCTTGAAGTTTGCAAAGAAGCATCCCTTCTCGTTCTTCGTGCTTATCTCGTTCCATGGGAACTCCGTGCCATCTTTACCACGGGCAGCATATTCCCACTCAGCCTCTGTCGGCAGTCGGTAGCGCTGCACATAGCGTGCCTGAGGACCGAGTCCCTTTATCAGATGCTCCGTTCGCCATGCACAGAAGGCGTTTGCCTGTTCCCATGTAACACCCACCACAGGATACTCATTGTAAGTCGGGCTTGAGAAATAGTAGCGCATGTACATTTCGTTTTCTGCATTGTTGAAGTCATTCACCCAGCAGGTCGTGTCGGGGTACACATTAATTATATATGTGTTAAGAAAATCCCACGGCCCCGAAAGTGGACGGTCAATTGTCTGGCGAACAATCCTTCCCTCATCGTCTATGTAGGCAGTGTCCTTTGAAATCATTACCTGTTCGTTTCCTGCGTTCTTCACATCCGTGTTAAAGTTTCGCTCTTCCGGATTAAGTCGGTTTCGGCGCAGGGCTGCTGTTGTGTAGTCATATATCTCATAGCGGTAGTTCAACTGACGGTAGTCAAGCATTTTCTCACCGGTTACGGGATTTGTAGTGTAAAGGCTCTCAAAGGCTCTCATCTCGTCCTCGTTTGGCTTGCGGGGTAGTCCTTTCTTCCAGTTGATGTGAGGAGTGATGGGGTCGCCGTTCTTGTCCTCGGTTATCATATATGTTTCGTCGCCGCCGTATGCCGGGTCGGCAAGGCGCATACGCAGGATGGAGTCGCGCACATAATATACAAACTGACGGTACTCCGAGTTTGTTACTTCCGTTTCGTCCATCCAGAAGCCCTCCACAGATATTTCCTTTACGGGGGTCTTCAATCCCCAAAGCGAGTCCTGCTTCTCTATACCCATTTTTAGGAAGCCTCTTGGCACAAAAGTCATGCCGTATGGCGTCGGCTCAACAAATCCTCGGCTTGCACCTGTTCCGACAAGTTCGCCGCCTCTGCTACCCGAAGAAATCCTGCTGCTGGCACAAGCCAGTAGTAGCAGCACAGAAAACATTGGTATAATTATCTTTTTCATCATCATAAAACAAAATCCTTCTCACTTTGAACTACTATCGCGGTAGCAAACTGTTCTTTCAGTCGCTTTGCTATTCTTTATTCACTACAACAGCCTCACACTCTTGTGCAGGTTTCTGCCCTTCTTGCTCAGGTTCACGTCCATCTGATACCCAATCATCAGTTCGTGGCTGCCGTTGCCAGGCTTTATGCTCGAAGTATAGATTTCGTAGCTGTAACCCACGTTGAAACCCTTTATCAGCGCACCAAGATACACCGTTGCAGACCTGTTTATCGAATAGCCTATGCCGCCATAGAACATCTTCTTGTCATTTGTATATATCACACGGCATGTTATGTCCTCGCGGTGGTCGCTCCAGTCCGTACGCACCAAAACAGACGGCACTATTGTTATAAACGGATTTCTCAGCTTAATATTGTATCCGGCATTAAAATAAAATGATGCAGGCACGTTTAATTCGGTTTTATCACCTAAAAGAATGGTCGGAGCGGTCAGATGTTGTACTGAAATCGCAGCATACCATTGGTTGTGTTGATAGTGTACTCCCACTCCCAGGTCAAAGGCATTTCCCGACATATCACCGCCAGAAAATATCGGGTCAACAGGTGTTTCAGGATCTGCCTCGCTACCTTTGAACTTCTCATTCAGCAGCCCCGGCTGCACGCCTATTCCCAGCGTTCCACCAAACAAGCCTATCTTCAGCGAATACTGCACTGATATGCGTTTGTGCGAAAACAGACCTATGGCATCGTTGATAAACAACACACCTACACCGTGACGTTTGCCGAAAAACTGAAGCGCCATGTCTGCCCCGGCATACAACGTCTGAGGGTTGTGTTCGTAGCCCGCAAAGTCCAAAGCGTATGCTGCCACGATGTTCAGCTTCGCATCTTTTCCTACTGCAGCAGGGTTAAACGATGGCTCCATGTCAAAATAGTGCGAAAACGACACATCGTACTGAGCCTTTACGTTTCCGCAAAGTACAACGAGAAAGGATATTGTTAGCAGCGTTCGCACTATTTTATCTGTAACCGAATTATAATAACGTAAATCCTACATTAATATTATATATAGTCATAAAAAAATCTTTTCCCACCCAATTTCGCAATTTGGATTCGTAAGTATGCTCTTTAGGTATCGTAAGTATGCTCTTTAGGTATCATAAGTATGCTCTTTAGGTATCGTAAGTATGCTCTTTAGGTATCGTAAGTATGCTCTTTA
>JABUUG010000153.1 GCA_021443285.1 Bacteroidaceae bacterium | reverse complement strand
GTTAAGGAAGAAGAGAACAAGGTTTACGACGTGGTTGAGCAGCAGCCTAAGTTCAATGGTAACATTAACCAGTGGCTCGCACAGAACCTGAAATATCCTCCTGTAGCAGCAGAGAACGGTATCGAAGGTCGTGTAATCGTTCAGTTCGTCGTAGGTAAGGACGGTGGCATCACAAATGCAACAGTTGTTCGTGGTGTTGACTCTTCACTCGACAAGGAAGCTCTCCGCGTTGTTAACTCAATGCCTAAGTGGGTGCCAGGTAAGCAGAACGGTCAGTCAGTTAACTGTAAGTTCACTCTGCCTGTGGTATTCCGCCTACAGTAAGAGCAATTTTATGAAACTCTGATTTATAAGGGCGGGCAAAATGTTTGCTCGCCCTTATATAGAGTTAAAGACATGGTCTTACCAGTCCTGAAGACCATGGTCATATATAGAGAAGTTTGTAGCTTAGAGATTAAAGCGAGATTGATGAAAAATATCCTTACAATAGGATTATCTTTATTAGTATTAACTTTCGTGTTCGGTTCATGTACCGAAACGAAAAAGAGCAAGAGAACTGACACTAAGACGTCAGGTTATGTTGCTTTTGCAGCAGACGAGAGCTTTAAGCCTGTCATCGACGAAGAGGTGCAGGTGTTTGAGGCTACGCGCCCTGCAGCCCACCTTACAGCCATTTACACAAACGAGCTTGACGCTATCAACAGCCTTATGAGTGATAGCGACAGTATATGGCTTGTCTTTGCAGCTCGTGATTTCAAGGAGAAGGAGCGCGAATACCTTATCAAGACGCAGCGCCGGCCTGTCTCATTCCCCATAGCTTACGATGGACTTGCCCTCATTGTGAACAACAGCAATCCGGACTCACTTATCTCCGTAAGAGACGTAAAACGTATCTTCTCGGGAGAGGTGTCGCAGTGGAAGCAAGTGTATCCGAAGTCAAAGCTCGGAGAGATAGAGGTGGTGTTCGACAATCCGAAATCATCCACAGTCCATTGGGTGGTGGATTCGCTTCTCGGTGGAAAGCCGATTAACAGCCCGAATATTCAGGCGGTGAACACCAGTGAGGAGGTTATCAAGTGTGTGGAGAACACTCCCAACGCTATCGGTGTTGTCGGTTCAAACTGGCTCAACGATAAGCGCGACACTACAAATATAACATACAAGAAGAACGTAACGGTGATGTCTGTCAGCAATGCGGACCTCGCCACATACCACAGTTCCTATCAGCCGTATCAGGCTTATATACAGATGGGACTCTACCCACTCTACCGCACCGTATGGGCTTTGCTCAACGACCCGCGTCACGGACTGCCATGGGGTTTCGCCCATTTCGTGGTATCACCTATCGGACAGAAAATCATCCTCAAGTCTGCCCTGCTGCCATACCGCGGCGACATACAGATCATCGACATGAATGTCCACGATGATGAATAGGAATGGAATAAGGTATAGAGAGTATAGAAGGTAAGAACGCATAACCATCAGAAACTAAAAATATCAAAACCGTAAACAATATGAAGAACTTAAAACTCTTTGCCGCAGGTGCAATGTTAGCACTCTCTGCCGGCGCTTTTGCACAGGATATTAAGACTGACCTGGCAAACTTTGAAAAGATTGTAATTAAAAACGATGGCAAACCTGAAGCTTATAAGGCTGAACTCAAGCAGTTGGACAAGACCTACAAGAAGGATGCCAATGCTCTCGGACAGATTGCCCGTATGTTCTACAACAACGATGACACCCTCAATGCCCGCGTATATGCAGAGAAGTCTATTGCACTCGTAGACAAGAGCAAGGGCAAGCTGAAGGAAGTGGAGGGCATGCTCGTTCTTGGCGACCTCTTCTACAATGCAGGCGACCCAGGCGAGGCTGCCGGATGGTATGAGCGCGCAAAGGCTACCGACGACCGCAACGCCATAGCATACGAGAAGGTTGCCGGTGTATATCGTAAGGCTAACCCGGCTGCCGCCGTTGAGAACCTCAAGGAGCTGACAAAGCTCGACCCTACATATCCTGCCAATGCCGTGGCTGCCGGTTTCTACTATGATGCCGCCTATGCAGGACAGAAGACATGGGGTAAGACACTTGAGTATTTCCAGAAGGAGGATGTGAACAAACTCCGCGAGGTTGACTTCCCACGTTATGTTTATGTGCTCTATCTTTATTCAAAGTATGAGAAGTGTATAGAGATTGCCGACAGAGGTCTCGCCAAGTTCCCGGAGGATGTTGCCTGCAACCGTTACAGGTTCTGGTCTCTACAGGCACTCGACAAGAACGATGAGGCTATCTCAGCTGCACAGAAGCTCTATGCTTGCCCTAAGTACAAGGCCTATGCTGCCGACTTCCGCATCGAAGGTCAGGCATACTGCGGACTGAAGGACTATGCAAAGGCAGAGGAAGTGCTCAACAAGAGTCTCGCCCTCGACGCAGAGCAGCCGGAAATCCTCAAGTCTCTCTCTGACATAGAGTCTGGCAAGGGTAACAAGGCAAAGGCTCTCGAACTCATGCAGCAGTATCTTGAGAAGTATGAGAAGGCTGACTTCAGAGACTACCTCGGACTTGTTTCAAAGTATGATGATGTCATCAAGGAGGCTCTTACCCAGGAAGACAAGGCACAGGAACTTGAGCTCACAAAGAAGCAGGACGAGGTACTCGCCAAGATGCTTGAGAAGTTCCCTGGCCAGCAGCTCGTTTACATCTACAACAAGCGCGCCAACACAAACAGCGTTATCGACCCAACAGGTGCTGCCTCAGCAGTTTATTACGAGAAGTTCATCGAGGCTGCAAAGGCTGAGGACGCCACAAAGTATGCCGGACACATCTCAAGAACAGCCCAGAAGCTTGTTGACTTCTACACTGCACAGGGCAACACAGAGAAGGCTGCTGTTTATTCTGCAATGGTACAGCCACAGCAGTAACCCCTGCTATCCTATCATAGAAGAAAGTTAGTAGAGTGACCTTAAACCACAGAAGTTATTGCTCTGTCAGGCGGCGACGCCAATTAAAGAGACATTAACTTCCATGGTTTAAGGTCATTCTTTTATGATTACTCTTCACTGTCCAAACCAATATCCTCCCCCACTCAGTTCACAGTATGCCCCTATTCTCCATTATCACCGTTACATACAACGCCGCCGGCAGTCTCCGGCGCACCCTCAGCAGTGTTTCCTCCCAGACGTTCAGGGACGTGGAGCACATCTTTATCGATGGTGTTTCGACAGACGGCACGCTCAACATTCTCAGCGACTACCGGTCAAGATATGGCAGCGACTATGCGATAAGCGTTTTTTCCGAGCCAGACAACGGGCTGTATGATGCCATGAACAAGGGTCTGCGACGTGCATCGGGGCAGTATCTTGTGTTCCTTAATGCGGGCGATTCGTTGGCAGACAACCACACCCTCGCCCATCTCGCGACATTGGCCGGCGGTCAGCCAGCGGTCATTTACGGAGATACGCTGTGGACAGACGAGGAGGGGATAGTCATCGGCAGCCGCAATCACAGTGCGCCAAAACGCTTGGACTGGAAGTCATTCCGATATGGAATGCTCGTCTGCCATCAGGCATTCTATGCCCGCCGCGAGATAGCCCAGAATGTGCAGTACGACACGTCGTACCGCTTTTCTGCCGATGTTGACTGGTGCATAAGGGTCATGAAGGAAGC
>JABUUG010000152.1 GCA_021443285.1 Bacteroidaceae bacterium | reverse complement strand
AGAAAAGGTTGTCACTGAAAGTAAATTAGCGCAGATGCGCATATAATTCAAAGGAAGAAATTCAACCTACACGCATAGAATTATCGCAGAAAGGGGAGGCGAAAGTTACTTGGCTCGTGACCACCTTTTCTAACCCCCCTAAATCCCCCCTCAAGGGGAATGAGGAAAGTTTCCAATCCTTAAAATTATTTACAATGAATTTAAGACGAATCTCTGCGCGAATTTGGTTGAATCTGCGGTTTAACAAAAAGTTATAAGTTCTTTTTTTCGCGTTACTTAGGAGGCCGGCTCCCTGGTTTAGAATGGCAGGTTGTCGCCGCTCTCGCCGCCGCTGAATGGGTCGGCTGCGGCTGCTGGCTGTGCCGGAGCTGCTGCCGGCTGTGCCGGGGCTGCCGGGGCTGCCACTGGCTGAGCGGCTGCCGGCTGTGCTACAGGAGCCACCGGGGCCATCGGCTGTGCTGCCACGCCGCGCTCCACCTTGTAGGCGCGTATGTCGTTATACCAGCGGCCGTTGTATTCGCGCGCGTCGATGTCGAAGCTTACGGTGAGGTCCTCGCCAAGCTTTATGTCCATAAGCTTTATCCTTTCCTCGCCAAACACGTTGAAGAGGCACTTCTTTGGATACTGCTCCGTGGTCTCAATTAGATACTCCTGTACTGCCCAGGTGTTGCCGGAACGCTGGCTCGTGCCGGAGCGCAGGGGCATCACCGCGATGATTTTACCTTGTATTTCCATATTCTATTCGTATATCTTATTACAGTTTCGGGCGCAAAGTTAACACCTTTCAGCGGAATAAAGGGGCAAATACTTGATTTTTTTCACACAATGGCAAATAATGCACGTTTTTCTTTGCCGTTAAGGAAAAATTGCTTAATTTTGTCCGCAATTTGTAGGCATAGCATAAACCGCCTGCAGCAACGCACACCGCACAGACAAATTCAAAAAACAGTTCATAAGATGAAAATAACACTTCAGAGCGACGCGCTCAGCAACCGCCTCAGCGTGCTGTCAAAGGCCCTCGGCGCCGGAAACAAGAACAGCACAAACATCCTCAACTGCTTCCTCTTCAAGGTGAGCGGACAGGAGCTCACCATCACCGCCTCCGACAGCGAGAACACCATGGTCACGACAATGCCACTGACTGACAGCGACAGCGACGGCATCTTCGCCATCAACGCGCAGCTCATCATGGGCGCGGTAAGGGAACTGGCTGAGCAGCCCATCACGCTCGACATCGACACCGACGTGCGCACGGTGAAGATGCTCTACAACGGAGATTACGGCGTCTTCGACTTCGTGGCTGACGATGCCTACGCCTATCCGCAGCCGCAGCCGCTCGGCACTAACCTCACCACCGTGACGCTCCCCTCAAGCGTGCTCGTGGAAAACCTCGAGCGTACCATCTTCGCTACGGGCGACGACCAGCTGCGCATCGTCATGAACGGCGTATATTTCGACTTCACGCCGGAGAAGCTCTGCGTCGTGGCAAGCGACGGACACAAGCTCGTGCGCAACGAGATACTCAACGTCAAGACCGAAAACCCTACGGCATGCATACTCCCCAAGAAGCCGGCACTGCTGCTGAAGGGATGCCTCAACGACGACGACACGCCGGTCACCATACAGTTTGACGGCCACAACGCCGTCTTCACCTACGACGCGGGCTCGCTCCAGTGCCGCCTCATAGAGGGACGCTACCCCAACTACAACTCCGTGATACCTAACGACAACCCGTACTCCGTAATCGTGGACCGCAAGGGTATGCTCAACGCCCTGAAGAGGGTGCTGCCATTTGCAAACGAGAGCAGCCAGCTCGTGAAGCTCGAAGTGGCAGACCAGGAGATTACAGTGAAATCAGAAGACCTGGAGTTTGCCACAAAGGCTGTGGAGAAGATTCCATGCTCATACACAGGCAACAAGCTCATGATAGGCTTCAAGGGCAGCGGCCTGCAGATGGTTCTCACCAATCTGGCATACGACGAACTATGCTTCCAGATGGCCGACCCAAGCCGCCCGGCACTTATCTCGCCAGCCGA
Source organism: Bacteroidaceae bacterium (assembly GCA_021443285.1). Lineage (GTDB taxonomy): Bacteria > Bacteroidota > Bacteroidia > Bacteroidales > Bacteroidaceae > Prevotella. Next base: position 1,655 of record JABUUG010000152.1, on the reverse strand, counting down.
ACAGCCTGAGAACCAAGACATTCTCACACTGCTCATGCCAATGCTGCTGAACGATTAGTCGGCGTCTGAACAACAATCCCCACACAACAAAGCAAAGATGCTGGAAGGCAGGAAAATAGTACTGGGCATAACAGGCTCCATCGCCGCATACAAGGCGTGCGTGCTGATAAGGGAGCTTGTGAAAAGAGGGGCTGAGGTGCAGGTGGTCATCACGCCCGCAGGCAAGGAGTTCATCACACCCCTGACACTATCCACACTGACCCGCAAGCCCGTAGTCAGCGAGTTCTTCGACCGCCGCGACGGTTCGTGGCACTCGCACGTTGACCTCGGGCTGTGGGCTGACGCAATGGTAATAGCCCCCTGCACCGCCGCCACACTCGGGAAGATGGCAAACGGCATAGCCGACAACATGCTCATCACCACCTACCTCTCGATGAAAGCCCCCGTGTTCATCGCCCCCGCAATGGACCTTGACATGTACCGCCACCCCTCCACGCAGAAGAACATCGCCGCCCTGCAAGGCTACGGCAACCACTTCATCGATGCCGGCACAGGCTTCCTCGCATCAGGACTGGAGGGCAAAGGGCGTATGGCGGAGCCGGAGGAGATAGCCGATGCGCTGGAGGCATTCTTCGCACAGAACGGCGATTTACCTTCTCTACCCTCACATTCTGTACCTTCTTTACCCCCTATACATTCTACACCTTGTCCCAAAGGCAAAGTGCTGATAACGGCAGGACCGACGCACGAAAAGATAGACCCCGTGCGCTACATCGGCAACTACTCTTCGGGCAAGATGGGCTTCGCCATTGCAGAGGAGTGCGCCGCAAGGGGATATGACGTAACGCTCATAGCAGGGCCGGTAGGCATACAGTGCTCTTCCTCCATAAAAAGGATTGACGTTACGTCGGCGCAGGAGATGTTCGACGCAGCGGTCAGGGAATTCCCGCAAGCGGACACAGCCATCCTCTGCGCCGCCGTTGCCGACTACCGCCCAGCCGAACAAGCCGACAGCAAGATAAAGCGCGAGAAGGTGGGCGACATAACCCTCCACCTCACCGCCAACCCGGACATCGCCGCACACCTGGGGCAGATGAAGACCAGCGGACAGCGGCTCGTAGGCTTTGCCTTAGAGACCGACAACGAGGACCGGAACGCAGAGTCGAAACTGAAACGAAAGAACCTGGACTTCATCGTGATGAACTCCATGCGCAACAGCGGCACGACCTTCGGATTCGACGACAACCAGATAACAATAATCTCCCCCCACTCCAAAACCGTCTTCGACAAGAAACCGAAGACAGAAGTGGCGAAAGACATCATCGACTTCTTGGAGCAGCCATAAGACACATCCAACGAATAGTTTTCCATACAGCCCCCAAAAACAGGCATTGGCAGTTTGTTTTTGGGGGCTGTCTTGAATAAACAAGCGAAAGCGAGTCCCACAGAAAATATGCGCAATAAATATCTAATATCGAAGTCATTACGAACATTCTTAATTTCAGCTATTTTAAGTGGAATTATTTTTCAGGTCTATATGACCACCGACGCTTTTATTGTTGGGCAATTTGTCAGTCCGGAAGCAATGTCAGCGGTTGTTGTCACCAATCCATTGCTATGTCTTATTCCTACGATAACAGCATTATTTGGATATG
>JABUUG010000151.1:4848-8356 GCA_021443285.1 Bacteroidaceae bacterium | reverse complement strand
AAAAAAGATAACAAAAAGAAGGTTTAAGACGAATTGTTCTCTAATGGACTATTTGGGTTGAACTGCTATGTCTTTTATCTTCTCGCACCATTTCCTTGCATTTACGAATGCCTCTATCCATGGCGTTACATCCTCAAATCGACGGTCAGACGGATAGTATGCGCACTGCCATGGGAAAATTGCACGTTCCGGGTGTGGCATCATCGCAAGATGTCGTCCGTCCTTCGAACATAACGCGGCACAGGCATAGTCCGAACCGTTCGGATTGCCTGGGTATGTCGAGTAGCTGTATTGCGCTGCAATGTCGTACTTGTCCACATCCTCAGGAAGGAAGAACCTGCCTTCGCCATGAGCTACCCATACTCCCAATTTGTTGCCTTTCAGGCTTTTGAGCATAATGGAGTTAGTGTCGTTTGATATCCGCAGCCCTACATATGATGACTCGAACTTGTGGGATGTGTTGTGGAGCATGCGGTGACGCTGAGCGTGTTCAGGATTTATCAGGTTCAGTTCTGCCATCAGCTGACAGCCGTTGCAGATGCCGAGCGACATCGTATCCTTCCTGGCATAGAATTTGTCAAGAGATTCCTTTGCCTTCGGATTATAAAGGAAGGCTCCTGCCCAACCTTTTGCCGAACCGAGAACGTCCGAATTAGAGAATCCGCCGCAGAAAACTATCATCTGTACATCCTCAAGTGTCTCGCGACCAGTGATGAGGTCTGTCATCATTACATCCTTCACATCGAAGCCCGCAAGATACAGCGTGTATGCCATTTCCCGTTCACCGTTAGTTCCCTTTTCGCGAATGATTGCCGCTACAGGGCGTCCGCCTTTTTCACGCGCACCCTCTTTCAGGCCATACTGCTCCAGACGTCCAGTGAAGTCATCGTTGAACTTGAACTCAAGAGGCTGCTTGTCATAGTTCGCCGCACGCTCATCCGCCATTCCGTTAAAGCTCTGTCTGCGGTCAAGCAGGTGGGAAGTCTCAAACCATGTCTTTCGCATTTCTGCTATATCGAGGCTTATGATCTTCTCATCGCCGTTGTAAATGTTTATTACACGTTTCTTCGAGTCGTCAGCCTTAGATGTCTTCGCCGGGCATCCGATATATGCGTACTGCACCTCGTATTCCTCCATCACATCGAAGAAACGCTGCCTGTCTGCCTCTTTTATCTGTACAACCACGCCCGGATTCTCCGCAAACAGCGTCTTTACGTAGTCGCCATCTGTCAGACCGTCTATGTTAATATATACGTCGTTTGCCAGATGGCTCCTGTAGTCGTTTGCAAAAGTCATCTCAAGGATTGTCGTTACAAGTCCTCCCGCAGAAATGTCGTGTCCGGCAAGCAGTATTCCCTTTTTAACGAGCTGCTGTACCGCTTCGAATGCGTCAGCGAAATATGTCGGACTTTTCACCGTCGGCACATCCGAGCCTACATGTCCCATACTCTGTGCGAAAGCCGAACCGCCGAGGCGGTGTACATCATATGAAAAGTCTATGTGGAAGAGCATCGTGTCCTCGTCCCTGTTCAGCGCAGGAGAAACAACGCCACGCACATTGTCAACCTCACCGCCTGACGAGACAATCACTGTTCCCGGAGCTATCACCTTGCTGCCGTCGGGGTATTTTTGTGTCATCGAAAGGGAGTCCTTGCCTGTCGGCACATTCACGCGTATCTCCTGGCAGAAGTCGGAAAGCGCCTTCACTGCCGAATACAGTCGGGCGTCCTCACCCTTCTGCGATCTGCATGGCCACATCCAGTTTGCCGATAGCGACACGCTCTCAAGACCATCCTTCAGCGGTGCCCACACAAGATTCGTCAGCGATTCCGCTACAGAAAGCACAGACCCCGCCTCAGGCGAAGCAAGCCCCGCCTGAGGGGCATGGCCGATTGCCGTCGCAATACCCGTCTTGCCTCTGTAGTCCAAAGCTACAACACCGCAGTCAGAGAGCGGCAGTTGTATCTCGCCCTGACATTGCTGGCGTGCTATCTTGCCAGTTATAGAGCGGTCCACCTTGTTCGTCAGCCAGTCCTTGCATGCCACCGCCTCTAACTTCAGCACGTTATTGATATATGTGGCAAGCTCTGTCTGGGAATATTCCACATCGCGGTATTTGCGCTCTACCGTTTCGTCCCTCATGTATGTTACTGGTGAGTGTCCGAACATCTGTGCCACATCCAAATCAAATGGTTTCACGCCATCACCTTGCTTGAAAGAAAAATGCGCGTCACCTGTCGTCTCGCCCACAACATACAGAGGTGCGCGTTCACGCTCCGCTATTTGGCGCACACGGTCTATATGCTTCTCGTCTATCAGCAGACCCATCCGCTCCTGACTCTCGTTCGCAATAATTTCCTTTGATGAAAGTGTCTGGTCACCGATAGGCAGTTTTGTCATGTCTATCTCTCCTCCGCATTCCTCTACCAGCTCCGACAGACAGTTTACATGCCCCGCACTTCCGTGGTCGTGGATAGATACAACGGGATTCTCTGAGTCTTCGCACAATGCCCTGATAAGGTTGTAAGCCCTCTTCTGCATTTCCGGGTTCGCACGTTGAATAGCGTTCAGTTCTATGCCGCTCGCATACCGTCCCGTATCAACAGAAGAAACAGAGCCGCCGCCAAGACCGATGCGGTAGTTGTCCCCGCCTACCACAACAACCTTGTTGCCCTTCTGTGGTTCCCTCTTCAGGCAGTCGCGCTTTGTTCCGTATCCTACGCCCCCTGCCAGCATTATCACCTTGTCGTAGGCATATTTCTCCTCTCCCTCCTGATGCTCAAAAGTCAGCACCGAACCAGTGATGAGCGGTTGTCCGAACTTGTTTCCGAAGTCGCTCGCACCGTTCGAAGCCTTCACAAGTATCTGTTCCGGAGTCTGATATAGCCATTTGCGTACAGGCAGAATCTGTTCCCACCTGTTCTCACCTGGGGAAGATGTTGCCAGACCGCCCTTCCGAGGATACGCTGTCATATACACCGCTGTTCCTGCTATTGGCCATGACCCAACGCCACCGCCCATGCGGTCGCGTATCTCGCCACCCGTACCAGTGGCAGCACCGTTAAATGGTTCCACCGTCGTCGGGAAGTTATGCGTCTCCGCCTTCAGGGAAATCACACTCTCCACCTCCCTTATCTCAAAATAATCTGACGTTGTCTGGTCTTTTGGAGCAAACTGCTCAACTATCGGGCCCTCCGAAAACGCCACGTTGTCCTTGTATGCCGAGAGTATCTTGTGAGGGTTTTCCTTTGTCGTTTTCTTTATCATGGAGAAAAGCGACGACTCCATCTCTTTCCCGTCTATCACAAATACGCCCCCGAAAATTTTGTGGCGGCAGTGTTCCGAGTTAATCTGGGCGAATCCGAATATCTCCGAGTCTGTCAATGGCCTGCCAAGCTGACCTTCAACCTTGTGGAGATATTCTATTTCCTCTGCTGAGAGTGCCAAGCCTTCGCTCTCGTTGTAGGCTTCCAGATTCTCTATGTGCTTGATAGGTTCCGGCTTGATG
>JABUUG010000151.1:0-3706 GCA_021443285.1 Bacteroidaceae bacterium | reverse complement strand
ACAAGTTTTCATTGCTCTTGCTTACTCGCATATTTGGATAATATGCTCACGCTCGGCAACACGAAAACAAGTTTTCATTGCTCTTGCTTACTCGCATATTTGTTAGAACTCGGCTGTCTTCGGTGTACGTGGGAATGGTATCACATCGCGTATGTTCTGCATACCTGTAATGAACAGTATCAGACGCTCGAAACCAAGTCCGAAACCACCGTGTGGGCATGAACCGAACTTGCGTGTGTCGAGATACCACCACATATCCTTCATCGGAATGTTACGCTCCTTTATCTCATTGACGAGCTTGTCGTAGTTTTCCTCACGAACAGAACCTCCGATAATCTCGCCGATAGAAGGGAAGAGCACATCAGTACCTTGAACGGTTTCTTCCATCTCCTGACCGTTGAGGACAGGTTTCTTCTCGTCAATCTTCATGTAGAAAGCCTTTATCTTCTTAGGGTAGTTTGTCATGATGACAGGCTTCTTGAAGTGTTCTTCAACGAGGTAGCGTTCATGCTCAGAGGCAAGGTCATCGCCCCAGTTACATGGGAACTCAAACTTCTTTCCGTTCTTTATTGCCTCTTGCAGTATTTTTATTCCTTCTGTGTATGGCAGACGTACAAAGTCGGTGGCAACCACAGAGTTGAGTCTCTCCAAGAGAGTCTTGTCAATCATCTTGTTGAGGAACTCAAGGTCGTCCTTGCAGTTGTCGAGTGCCCAGCGTACACAATACTTTATGAAGTCCTCTTCAAGGTCCATAAGGTCTTCAAGTTCTATGAAGCACACTTCCGGCTCTATCATCCAGAACTCTGCAAGATGGCGCGGGGTGTTCGAGTTCTCTGCGCGGAAAGTAGGGCCGAAGGTGTAAATCTGTCCGAGTGCCGTTGCTCCCAACTCACCCTCAAGCTGACCGGAAACGGTAAGTGAGGTCTGCTTTCCGAAGAAGTCATCGTCGTAGATTATTGATCCGTTCTCATCTTTCTTCAGGTCATATAGGTTCTTTGTTGTTACCTGGAACATCTGTCCTGCACCCTCGCAGTCGCTGGCGGTTATCAGCGGTGTGTGGAAATAGAAGTAGCCGTGCTCATGGAAGTAAGTGTGTATAGCCATCGCCATGTTGTGGCGTATGCGCATCACTGCTCCGAAAGTGTTTGTGCGGAGTCTCATGTGGGCGTGCTGCCTCATGTACTCAAACGACTGCCCTTTCTTCTGCATCGGATAATCGTTGCCGCATCCGCCGAACAGCTCAATGCTTTCGCCCTGCACTTCCACCGCCTGCCCAGAGCCTTGGCTTGCCACGAGTTTGCCTGTAGCAGAGATACAAGAACCTGTCGTAATCTGCTTGAGCATCTCTGCATCGAAGTTTTGCGGTTCTATTACGACCTGAATATTCTTTATGGTAGAACCGTCATTTATCTGTATAAAGTCAACTGCCTTGGAACTGCGGTGCGTTCTCACCCATCCCATCACTGTGACGTTCTGCCCCTCGCCATTCATTGCGAGTGCATCTATTATCTTTGTTCTTTTCAAAATCTTCTGTTTTTATTAATTAATGTATGTATGTTCTATAAATTGGAGTTAAGGGAGTTAAGGGAGTTAAAGACAAATGACTTTTTCTCAGATACAGATTGGACTTGAGACCACAAAGGTAATGTCCAACCTCAGTTACCACTCCTTTGACTTCTTTAACTCCTTTAACTTCACAATTCTATTCAAATGCTCCCATACGCAGCATATCAACCTCTTTTTCAGTGAGGAAGCGCCAGTCGCCACGGCGTACATTTTTCTTAGTAAGTCCTGCGAAGAGCACACGGTCGAGTTTCACTACGCGGTAGCCGAGGTGCTCGAATATGCGGCGGACAATACGGTTGCGTCCTGAGTGAATCTCAATTCCCACCTGCTTCTTGTCGGTAGGGTGTGCATACTCTATGGCATCTGCATGTATCTCTCCGTCCTCAAGTTGAATGCCGTCGGCTATCTGCTGCATATCTGCTGCCGTTACATTCTTGTTCAGCTGAACATGATAAATCTTCTTTTTGAGGAACTTAGGGTGTGTGAGCTTCGATGCAAGGTCGCCGTCGTTTGTAAGAAGAAGCACACCTGTGGTGTTTCTGTCAAGGCGTCCTACAGGGTATATTCTTTCGGGACACGCACCCTCAACGAGCTGCATCACTGTTTTGCGGTTCTGCGGGTCATCACTTGTTGTAACAGTGTCCTTCGGCTTGTTTAGAAGCACATACACCTTCTTCTCAAGAGAGACGGTCTGGTCGTGGAAGAGTACGGTGTCTGTGCGTGTAATCTTTGTGCCGAGCTCTGTTACCACCTCGCCGTTCACCTTCACCACACCAGCCTGTATGTAGTCGTCGGCCTCACGTCTTGAGCATACGCCTGCATTGGCGAGGAACTTGTTCAGGCGGATTGGTGCATTGGGGTCGAGATTCTCCTCACGGTATTCTATGCGCTTCTTGTTTGAATACTTTGCATTTGGGTCGTAGCCACCTCTTTGCTGACCATAGCCGCCACGCTGCTGACCGTAGCCGCCCCTTTGCTGACCATAGCCGCCACGCTGCTGTCCATAGTCGCCGCGCTGCTGACCGTAGCCTCCGCGCTGCTGACCGTAACCGCCACGCTGCTGACCATAGCCGCCATTATTGTTATAGCGGGGTCTCTGCTGATAACCACCGTTTTGCTGTGGCTGGTAGTCGCCTTCTTGCTGACCATAGCCGCCATTGTTGTTATAACGTGGTCTTTGCTGATAACCGCCGTTGCGCTGGTAGTTGTTCTCGCCATCCTGCTGGTTGTAGCCGCCGTTGTTATAACGGGGTCTCTGCTGATAGCCGCCATTGCGCTGGTAGTTGTTCTCGCCATCCTGCTGGTTGTAGCCACCGTTGTAGCGGGGTCTCTGCTGATAGCCGCCTTCACGCTGTCCGTAGCCTCCGTTGTTATAACGAGGCCTCTGCTGATAGCCGCCATGTGGCTGACCGTTCTCATTCTCTCTTCCGTAAGGCTGCTGTGGGCGGATGCGCTGACGTTGCTGTCTTTGGTATCCTGAATTGTAGTTCTCTTCCTGGCCTTCACGGCTGTTTTTCTGCTGTTCATCACCACCATCCAGGTGATGGTTGAACTCAAAATCCATCTCTTCCATTGTATTATTTACTATTATACTATTTACGAATTAGCTATTAAGAGCTGTTTTTTATTTATCATTTAATTATTAGCGGCATTAGCGGTAGCAAACTTTTCACTATTCACTACATCAAATTCCAGTATAGTTTTGTGGTGTGATTTTCTTCAGTTCTTCTTTGACGCTCTCTTTCACGTCGAGTGTCTCGATGAAGTCGCGAATGATTTCCGGTGTCATTTTTGTGTTGGTGCGTGTCAATGCCTTCAATGCCTCGTATGGGTTTGGATAGGCTTCCCTGCGCAGTATCGTCTGGATTGCCTCTGCCACTACAGCCCATGTGTTTTCGAGGTCGTTGTTGAGAGCCTCCTCGTTGAGAATCAGTTTGCGCAGACCTTTCATGGTGCTCTGCACGGCAATGAGGATGTGTCCGAGCGGTGTGCCTATGTTACGCAGCACTGTCGAGTCGGTGAGGTCGCGCTGTAGTCTGCTGACGGGCAGTTTGTGAGAAAGGAATTCGAGTATGCTGATAGCAATGCCGAGGTTTCCTTCCGAGTTCTCGAAGTCTATCGGGTTCACCTTGTGCGGCAT
>JABUUG010000150.1 GCA_021443285.1 Bacteroidaceae bacterium | reverse complement strand
TTCTCTCCGCCCTGCGGCATACTGTGCGGCACACATGAGCCTGAGCTGCCTCCTGTGTTCCTCCGGGAAGTATGAATGCAGTCTGACGAGGAACACAAACCATGAGGTAGTCTATCTGTTCCTCAAGCACCCTTATCTCCTCCTCATCAAGAGTGAACGAAGGGGCGAGTGGGGTCTGCTCCTTGTCTGTCGCAAGATACGAGCATAGCGTAAACAGGTTGCGCTGTGTCCTCACAATAAGGCTCTTGTTGTCGCCATCTTTCATGTAGGAAGCCAGTCGGCCAAGCTGTGCTGAAAGTTCATCAACCGTGCCATAAGCCTCAATTCTCGGGTGTGTCTTCTCTACCTTGACACCACCAATCAGAGATGTCATACCGTCATCTCCGTGTCTGGTATAAACCTTTGCCATACTTTTATTTATTAGTTGATTGTTGTTTTATTGTTTCTCACAGATTTACCCTGTATGTAGAATCATGATTCTTGTCGTTGCAGAATATTGTGGCAATGTCTTGCATGTCAAAAACGGTCTTGTTACCACGCAGCTCCTTAAGAATGTCCCTGCAGTTTTGGAGATTCTCTACAACGATTGTACAGCTCTCGCCATTAACCACCTCGTTGGAGATTCTCCCAATATGCACAGCCCTTACCTTCCTGCTTCCTGCCATCAGGAACAGCTTTCTCAGCTGAGGTGTGATGTTCCCGAAATTCTCTTTGCCGACAATGAACAGCGGCTTCCCATCCTGTATGTAATTTGCAAGGCGGAAATAATACCTGAGGATCTCCTTCTCCCTTTTGCTTAGCAGCAGTGTGTTCTTCTCCAGATCCGTGTAAGCATAGTACGCCATTTTCTGTCTTATGACATGGCGCAGGAAATGGTAGTCAGTCGGGGACTGCACTCCAAAGCCCCGCGAACGTGGCAGTCTGAGCAGTTTTGAGAACCAGTCAAACACCTGATAACAAACACTAAAACCTTTTTGTTACCATTCTCACTCCTGTACTTCAAAAGAAATGCCGGAGCCTTTGAAATCCTTGTTCAGCTCATTCACAACCGCATTAGGGTCGAAGACATCCTGCTGCGGACCATTCTTTGTCAAGTCAATTCCCTTGATGGAGATGCCATTGCCATCCTCCTGTATGAGGTCAACGAGATTAATGGAATCCTTTATTGTGGGGAAACGAAGTGTTATGTAGCGGCGTCCGTTCACGATGTTCGGATTGTCAAGTCCGATGACGCTCTTCAGCTTGTACCTCTTCTTCGGGTTTGTCGAATCGTAGAGATAGGATTTTTTTGTTTCCTGCCAATCCACCTTGTAGGCATTGATTACCAACTTGACGTATGTGCCGACATTGTCAAACGAAACAGAAACAATCTTCACCAGTTCCGTTGAAGCCGCCTGGGTTACAGGAAAGTCAACAGACCCTGTAGGGTGTACTTTGGCAGAAGCGCACAGCGACATCATTGTGGCAAACACTACTGCAAATAAAAATCTTTTCATTCTGTTATTAGGTAGGTTCTATAAAATGGAAGTTTTTCTTTAGTGTAGTGAAGTGAAGTTAAAGAGGAGTTAATGGGGGATGGTAACTGGGGGGGGGGGCATTACATTTATGCACATAATTCATTTATCACTTTAACTCCTCTTTAACTTCCCTTTAACTACACTTTAACTCCTCTCTCCCTTTAACTTCATAATAAAATATTGGAAGTTAAGGCTGCTTTCCTATATATGCAAGGATACCACCATCAACATACAGCACATGACCGTTCACGGCATCAGAAGCCTTCGATGCAAGGAATACGGCAGGACCTCCGAGTTCCTCTGGATCGAGCCAACGACCAGCAGGAGTCTTTGCACAAATAAATGAGTCGAACGGATGGCGTGAACCGTCTGCCTGACGTTCACGAAGTGGGGCTGTCTGTGGGGTTGCGATATAGCCGGGACCGATACCGTTACACTGTATGTTGTACTCGCCGTATTCAGAGCAGATGTTGCGGGTAAGCATCTTCAGACCGCCCTTTGCAGCAGCGTATGCAGAGACAGTCTCACGTCCGAGTTCAGACATCATAGAGCAGATATTGATAATCTTTCCTTCGCGACGCTCTATCATCTCCGGTATAACAGCCGACGAACAGATGAATGGACCTACGAGGTCAATGTCAATAACCTGCTGGAACTCAGAGCGCTTCATCTCATGCATTGGAATACGCTTGATGATGCCGGCATTGTTGACAAGAATGTCTATCTTGCCTACCTCCTCATGAATCTTCTTCACAAGTTCAGCCACCTGATTTTCATCTGTAACATCACAAACGTAGCCATGAACGTTCTCTATGCCAGCCTCCTTGTAGTTGGCAAGTCCGCTCTCAAGGGCAGCCTCATTGATGTCGTTGAAGATAATGTTGTCTATTCCAGCTCCGACAAAAGCTTTTGCTATGTTGAAGCCAATACCATAAGACGCGCCTGTAATCCAGGCATTTTTTCCTTTTAATGAAAACATAGTTGTATAGATTTTTTGTTTAAAGTTGGGCTAATTATCATTTCAAGTCAGTAATCTTGTAGAAATCCTGGTCAGAATAATCAAGATTTTCTCCCCCCATTCCCCAGATGAAAGTGTAGTTGTGAGTAGCAGAGGCAGAGTGTATTGACCATTCGGGGGAAAGTACAGCCTGATTGCCTTTCATCCAGATATGTCGTGTCTCTTCAGGTTCACCCATGAAGTGGCACACAGCCTGGTCTTCAGGAAGCTCAAAGTAGAAGTAAGCCTCCATTCTCCTTGAGTGGGTATGGGCAGGCATCGTGTTCCATACTGATCCCGCAGCAAGTTCTGTCATCCCCATTTGAATCTGACAGGTATCAACAACTTGCGAGACTATCATTTTGTTAATGTTACGCTCATTCGACATTTCAAGAGAACCCATGTGGGCGACGATGGCATTTTCCCTCGTGATTTTCCTGCACGGGTATTCCTTGTGAGCAGTCACTGAATTAAAGTAGAATTTAGCTGGATTGTCTGGTTTTTCCGACATAAACATGACATCCCTGTCGCCACGTCCAATGTAAAGGGCTTCCTTAAAATCCAGTTCAAAAACCTCATTGCCAACCTTCACACTGCCCTTGCCGCCGACATTGAACAGTCCTATCTCTCGGCGGGCAGTAAAGAAATCAGCCTTTATAGGGTCTATAGCCTCAAGGCGCAACACTTCTCCGACGGGCATTGCACCTCCGACAATCATACGGTCATACATCGAATAGACAAGGTTTACCTCGTCTTCTGCAAAAATACGTTCTATAAGGAATTCTTGCCTAATCCGTTTTGTGTCATAGTGTTTTGCATCGTCGGGATGTGCGGCATAACGGATTTCGTAGGTGGTTTTCATAGTCTCCTTAAGGTGTGATACAAAGCTCTGCGCTGCGTTTTTCGCTGCAAATATAACATTATAAATAAATTTGCAAGTAATTAACACATTATTTTTTTGAAAAAGTAATCTGACATATAAGGCGAAATCCCTTAATCTCCAATAAGCCCTAATCCATGGAAGCAATTAGACATATGCTAAAGGGCATACTTACGGTATCTAAAGAGCACACTTAGGATACCTAAAGAGCATACTCACGGTATCTAAAGAGCACACTTAGGATACCTAAAGAGCATACTTACGATACCTAAAGAGCATACATACGATACCTAAAGAGCATACTTACGATACCTAAAGAGCATACTTACGATACCTAAAGA
>JABUUG010000014.1:28017-44987 GCA_021443285.1 Bacteroidaceae bacterium | reverse complement strand
TAGCTCGCCAGGCTCATAACCTGGAGGTCGCATGTTCGAGTCCTGCCTCCGCAACAAAGCAAACACAAACACCCGAAGAAAAGTTGAGTAATATGGCAACAATGAATGCTTCCTTTTATTACTTTTACTTTTACTTTACACAGAAAATGTAGAGCGGGACGTTGTGTGCCAAAAGATTTCGAAATGTAAAGTGAAAATCCCGCTTCTGTATGGAGGCGGGATTTTTTATGCAGTCATAAAAACAGAAAGATGAAGAAGATTGCCATTCAAGGTGTGCCGGGCTGTTTCCATGACATCGCCGCCCACCAGTTCTTCAAGGGCGAGGAACTCGACATACTGTGCTGCCCGACATTCGAGAAGGTGTTCGGCAGTGTGGAGCAGGACAGCGGCGTGATAGCCATGATAGCCATAGAGAACACCATAGCCGGATCTCTGCTGCACAACTACGAGCTGCTGCGCGACAGCGGCCTGTCGGTGGTGGGGGAGCACAAGCTGCACATAGAGCACTGCATCTGCTGTCTGCCCGAGGACGACTGGGACACGCTGGAGGAGGTGCATTCTCACCCCGTGGCACTCATGCAGTGCCGCCAGTTCCTGTCCAACTACCCTGAACTGAAGGCTGTGGAGGATGAGGACACTGCCGGCAGCGCACAGTATATCAGCAAGCACCACAAGCGCGGCTGGGCTGCCATATGCCATGCAGAGGCGGCGAAGCTCTACGGGCTGAAGGTGTTGCAGAACTACATCGAGGACAACAAGCACAACTTCACCCGCTTCCTCGTGGCTGTGCCGCAGGAGATGACCGACCAGATGCGAAACGTATATGCGGCAAACAAGGCGAGCATAGTGTTCACCCTGCCGCACGAGGAAGGGTCGCTGTCGGCGATACTGAGCATACTGTCGTTCTACAAGACGAACCTCACCAAGATACAGTCGCTGCCGATAATAGGGCGCGAGTGGGAGTATATGTTCATCATAGACCTGAAATATGTAGGCAACGAGCGGTTCCACCAGGCTCTGGAGGCGATAAAGCCCCTGACAAGCAGGATGCTGCTGCTCGGGCAGTACTCGGAGTGTAATTTATGATCTTTTAAGTGTAGGTAATGTGTAGTTATGTGTAGTTAATGTGTAGTTAATGTGTAGTTATGTGTAGTTAAAGGGGAGTTATGTGTAGTTAATGTGTAGTTATGTGTAGTTATGTGTAGTTAAAGGGGAGTTATGTGTAGTTAATGTGTAGTTAAAGTGACATTACCATTATGCGCATGAGTCATATGTCACTTTAACTCCCCTTTAACTCCCCTTTAACTCCAAAATACAATTCCAACAAAAAATATGATACAACCAGCACAACGTTTAGACTTAGTACAGGAATACTACTTCAGCCGCAAACTGAAGGAAGTGGCACAGATGAATGCGGAGGGTAGGGACATCATCAGCCTTGCCATCGGCTCACCAGACATGCCGCCATCTGAAAAGACAGTGAAGAAACTAAGTGAAGTGGCAAACAGCCCCAACGCCCACGGCTACCAGATAACGATGGGCATACCGGAGCTGCGCACGGCGATGGCGGACTTCTACAAGCGGTGGTACAGCGTGGACATCGACCCTGCTAAGGAGGTGCTGCCGCTGATAGGCAGCAAGGAGGGCATACTCCACGTAACGCTCGCCTTTGTGAATCCCGGCGATGAGGTGCTCGTGCCTAACCCCAGCTACCCGACATACACATCGCTGTCGAAACTGCTTGGCGCAAAGGTGGTGCACTACGACCTGTGTGCCGACAACGACTGGCAGCCCGACTTCGACGCACTTGAGAAGACAGACCTGTCGAAGGTGAAGCTGATGTGGACGAACTATCCGCACATGCCGACAGGAGCGCGTGCAAGGAAGGATACATACGAGAGGCTCGTGGCGTTCGGAAAGAAGCACGACATACTGATAGTGAACGACAACCCATACTCGTTCATCCTCAACACCAACCGGCTGTCCATCATGCAGACAGAGGGTGCAAAGGACTGCTGCATAGAGCTGAACTCGATGAGCAAGAGCCACAACATGCCGGGATGGCGCGTGGGAATGTGTGTCGCCAACCCACAGTTCATAGCATGGGTGCTGAAGGTGAAGAGCAACATAGACTCCGGCACATTCCGAGGCATACAGCTCGCCGCCGCCGAGGCTCTCCGGAACGATGAGGCATGGCATATCGAGGCGAATGTCAACACCTACGCCCGCCGCCGCCATATAGCGGAGCAGATGATGGATGTGCTTGGCTGCAAGTATGATACCGACTCGGTGGGAATGTTCCTGTGGGGCCGCATACCGGAGAAGTACGCCAACTGCGAGGAGCTGACGGAGAAGGTGCTGCACGAGGCGAGGGTGTTCATCACCCCAGGCTTCATCTTCGGTTCCAACGGCGACAGATACATACGCATATCCCTCTGCGCAAAGGATGAGAAGATGCAGCAGGCGCTGGAAAGGATAAGGGAGGTGTGCGGGTAGCCCTGTGGCGGGAATCCGGCACAGCAGTGCCGGACACAGTGGCGGACAGCGCAATGATTTTGTATGTGGCGGACTGCGCACAGTAATAAAAAGCTCCACAATAAAAAATGGAGAAATAACCAAATGCCTTCCAATAGTTAAATTGTAAACAGTAAAACAGTAAATAATAAGATGTTAACTCTCAACCCACTAAACCTTCCCTGCAACGATACGAAGAAAATCTTCATAGCAGGCCCATGTTCCGCAGAGTCAGAGGAACAGGTTATGAATACAGCGCTTGACCTCGCCGGCAGAGGTTTCAAGATTTTCCGTGCCGGAGTGTGGAAACCGCGCACAAAACCCGGCTGCTTTGAAGGGCATGGCGAGCCGGCACTGAAATGGCTGCAGTGTGTGAAGCAGGAGTCGGGCATGAACATCACCATTGAGGTTGCCACGCCCGAGCATGTGGAGCTTGCACTGAAATACGGCATAGACACGCTGTGGATAGGTGCGCGCACATCCGCCAACCCGTTCGCCATGCAGGCGATTGCCGACTCCCTGAAAGGCGTTGATGTGCCGGTGCTGGTGAAGAACCCCGTAAACCCCGACCTCGACCTGTGGATAGGTGCGCTCGAGCGACTGAACATGGCCGGCATAACACGTCTCGGAGCGATACACCGCGGCTTCTCAAGCTACGACAACAAGATGTACCGCAACATACCGATGTGGCAGATACCGATGGAGCTCCGCCGCCGCCTGAACGACCTGCCCATCATATGCGACCCAAGCCACATAGGCGGCCGCCGCGACCTCGTAGCACCGCTCTGCCAGCAGGCAATGGACCTTGGCTTCGACGGTCTGATAGTGGAGTCGCACTGCGAACCCGACAAGGCATGGAGCGATGCCAAACAGCAGATAACGCCCGAAGTGCTTGAATACATAATAGGGCTGCTCGTGGTGCGCGACAGTGCCATAACGACCGAAGGCATAGCCACCCTGCGCAAGCAGATAGACGAGATAGACAACGAGATTATGTCGATGCTCTCAAAGCGTATGCGCGTGTGCCGTGAGATAGGCAGCTACAAGAGGGCGAACAACATGACCGTGCTGCAGACCGCCCGATACACGGAAATCCTCGACAAGCGCGGGGCGCAGGGCGTGCTCTGCGGAATGGACGCCAACTTCGTGAAAACCGTCTATGAGGCAATACACGAGGAGTCTGTGCGCCAACAGATAGAGATAATCAACAAATAAAGGCAACATCATTATGAAGTTAAGGGAGTTAAAGGAGTTAAGGGAGTTAAAGACATTACCAATATGATTTGTATTCAAGCAGTTGTCTTTAGATAAGTCATTTGTCTTTAACTCCTTTAACTCCTTTAACTCCCTTAACTCCCTTCACTCCNAAGGAGTTAAAGGAGTTAAAGGAGTTAAAGGAGTTAAAGGAGTTAAAGACATTACCTATGTGATTTGTGTTCAAATAGTTATCTGAGAAAAAAGGCATTTGTCTCTAACTCCTTTAACTCCATTAACTCCATTAACTCCCATTTATAGAACCCACCAGGAATGACAAGACATGAGGCGGAAACAGAACTGAAAAGGATATTCGGTATAGACCGTTTTTTACGATGAGCAGTGGACTGCTATTGAGCGCATTCTTCGTGGGGAACGCATCCTTATGATTGAGCGTACCGGCTTGGGTAAATCATTATGTTACCAGTTTACTGCAACGCAATTCCCTGGTATGACAGTCATCTTTTCTCCCCTCATCGCACTCATGCGCGACCAAGTGCGCAACCTCTGTGAGAAAGGCATTTCCGCTGCATACATCAATTCCGAGCAAGCAGCCGAGGAGAACGACCCAACCATTCAGCGTGCCTTGGACGGCAAGATAAAGATAATGTACATTGCGCCAGAACGTCAGGAGAACAGCACGTGGATTGAGGCCGCGATGAGACACTTATACAAAAGGGAGCAAAACCTGTTAATTCTCAGGGAGCTGCAGTTTCCCTTTCGCAAGAAGACCTGAAAACACCTGAGCAAAAAGAGGTAGAACGCATAAATGCATCTATCATGGAAGTCCTAAATAATGTGGAGAAAATCTCCACAGCCAAGCTCAAAACTGCCGTGAAACTCGACTGGGGCGACGCCAAACTGAGAAAACACCTCGAAACAATGCCCGATGTGGAGAAAACGAAAGAAAAAACAAGGTTTACTATCTCTTGAAGGGGAAACAAGTGGCAAATCTGTTTTCCGAATTTGGTTAGTTAAAGCATAAAGCCTATAACAGGCTTAACCAGTGGAAGTTAGAGGGCATCACAATCATCAGGGAGAAACATTTCAAAAACATAGAGCTATGGAAAATCACAGAGTATTACTTATTAACGGCAGTTCCCGCAAAGAGGGGAACACGTTTCTCGCACTGAGCGAGGCGGCACGCAAACTGAATGAGTGCGGCGTTGAGACAGACATCGAGTGGATTGGCAACAAGGCTATGCAGGGCTGCACCGCCTGCGGCAGCTGCAAGGAGAAAGGGCACTGCGTGTTCCGCGACGAGGTGATGACGCGCATTGAGAAGAAGGTTGAGCAGTGCGACGGCATCATCGTCGGTTCTCCCGTCTATTATGCCGGCCCCAACGGTGCGCTGTGCGCCTTCCTCGACCGCCTGTTCTACAGCCACGGCAAGCATCTGCGCTACAAGCCCGCCGCATCGGTTGCAGTATGCCGCAGGGGCGGAGCGAGCGCAACCTTCGACCGCCTGAACAAATACTTCACCATCAACTGCATGCCAGTGGTTTCATCGCAGTACTGGAACAGTGTACACGGCCGCACCATCGGCGAGGCTGTACAGGACGAGGAGGGTATGCAGACCATGCGCACACTCGCACAGAACATGGCATGGATGCTGAAGAACCTCTGCGGCACAGAGCTGCCGGTAAGGGAAGAGCCTGTGTCCACAAACTATATAAGGTAAGTAATGGAAAATTCCTTCAGGAAGCACGACCCCCAAGCCGGCATCCCCTTCAGGGAGGGGATGCCGGAAAACATGGCTAAAGGCGGTAAAGGAGCGCTTTTTGCCTACATAAGTGAGTGTTTTTGCGGCAATTAGGGGGGTAAGGGTATGATTTATCATTTATTTGGAGAGGGAGTCTGAAAATGTTTCTAACTTTGCGCCCGTAACTGTGCGAGCATAAAACGCCCCAAAAGGCGGGCTGGCAGACACTTGCAAGAGGCAAAACTTCACAGAAAGAATGTTATACATCCCTGAGATAAAGGCGGAATTCCTGCTCAACATGTTCTTCCCGGAGAAGAATGACGACTGGGCGGTGTATTGCGACGGCACGTTCTACCGTAACTATAACGCCGACGTGCTGAATGTGTTCCCTGAGATAAACGAGATTCACGTCTCGCGCGACTCGGTGCTCTCGCTGATGCCGGAAGGCATGATTGGGGGCGAGAACCTGCTGCGCATGGGCGACCGCCAGAACCAGTGGGAGAAGCTGCACGCAAGGCTGAATATGCTGCGCAGCTTCTTCTGCCCCATCGACACCATACTCTTCCGCGAGAACCTGAAGGTGGAACGTGAGATGACGCGTATCCTTGAGGACAGGCTCAACATCGTGCTGCGCGAACTGTTCGACATTAACCTGAACAAGATAGAGAACCCTCTTGTGAAGAACTACGCCAAACTGCTGCCCTTTGTGGAGATGATAAGGGGCGACTACGGCAAGCTGTGCTCCCTGCTCTCAACAATGATACAACAGCCTGTGCGCATGGACAAGCGGCACTACAGCATCGAAGAGTCGAACGAGTGCTCGATAATGTGGCTGGTGATGATGGTTGAGAAGAACGACATGGACGAGGACTCCCTGCAAGAGTTCTTCGCCCTGATGCAGCCTTTGGAGGACTTCCTGCGCGAATGGTTCATACCCTTCTGCGTGAAATTCTCTATAGAGGTGGAGGGCGTGAGCGAGGAGAGCTATGCTGACTACAATGCGAGAATAAAATAAACAGTGAATGGTTTGCTGCCGCAATAGTTAGAGCTAACCTCCCAAATCCTTCTACACTCGAAACAATTGAACAAATAAGAAAAAAAGATACACCTTGGACCTTAACGCAAAATTACACTGGAAGCCAGGCACGAAACTTACCACTGAGTTTCTACTGACCCTGAGCAACGACATCAACCGTCGCTTTGTGACGCTGACAAACCTGACGAACTACGGCATGGTGGGGTTGGTGGCCGGCACGAAATGTGAGTGCAACGCTGTCTTCTCTGCCGGCAAGCTGATTGTGGAGCGTCTGCGCTGCACAGCAATACTTGCCAACGGAATGAACGTGGATCCAGACGAAAGGGTGGAGATAGACATCCCCGCCGTCATGCCTGGCGACTACTATTTCTGCGTGGGTGTCAGCGACAAGACCATAGAATTTGAGTCGAAAGGACTTCCCTACACACGCTCGGCCTATAAGTACGCCATACTGTCGTATGGAGAGGTGATAGCCGAAGAGGGCCTTATGCTTCCGCTGAAGAAAATCAACGTGAACGGCAACCGTCTGACCTTCTGTGAGGAATATATCCCGCCATGCCTTATAGCACAGAGCGACCAAAGAATAATGCAGCTCATACAGAGAGTCATCGAAAAGGCTCATGAGATACTGCGACACCCGAACCTGCCCAAAGAGCACTTCGTGCCGCTTGCAAGCTGCGTGAACCGTATGGCGGCGTGCACAGAGTTCGACGTTACGATAATGTCGTACATGCTCCTGAAGGAATACATGCTCCATTTGCAGTGTCATGTTCTGGATAACGCCCCTGAGGACTTCACAAAGATGGACATGCTGCTGTACACTGTTGATATGGAGACCTACTACGACTTCGTGGATGTGCTGCAGGATTCGGCAATAGCGAAGCTCGACGTCACCCCAATCGTAGACGACAGCATAGACCTCGAAAAGCTGAAGCGCGAGATAAAGGAGGAGGTGGAGGCGGAGCTGACGCCGAAAATCCACGACTCGCTCTACGAGGAGCTCAAGACGAAGATAACGGAAGAGCTGAGCGAACAGTTCCGCCAGCAGATAGACGACAGGATTTCCACAGAGTTCGCCGAGGCAATGGAGAGGCTGCGCACCGAGCTGCACGACAAGCTATATGGCGTGCTGAAGGAGGAACTGGAGCCTGCGCTGCATGACAAGCTATATCCGGAGCTGTACGACGAACTCTACCAAAAGCTCTACGACGCACTCTTCGAAGCACTGCACATAAAACAGGAGGAAGTGGAAGACCTGTTCATGCCGGACATATAAATTAACGAAGAGTGAATAATGAATAGTGAATAGTTTGCTACCGCTGATTTTTCGGAGCTGATGCTCCGAACACGGGGGCTGTTTATATTCAAACATTGCGATAGCAAACCATTCATTATTCACTATTCGTTAAAAAGCTGCGGCAGCAAACTATTCACTATTCATTATTCACTATTCACTAAACATGGACATCCGCCTGCCATTAGACATACGCAACAACCGCGTGGAGCGCGCCGCCACTGAGGACGAGGGAATACGCGACAATCTGGAGCTGCTCATAACGACTCCCGTAGGCTCGATCATCACCGACCCCGACTTCGGCTTCATCTTCAACAACCTGCGCTTCGAGATTTTCGATGAGCAGAACGGCACCATACGCGACTCGGCGGCAGACTCCGAAATCGACATGAACTACCTCTACAAGGAGAAAATATCCGGCACGTCGAAGAACATCAACACCTTCGCTTCCGAACTGAAAAGCGCCATCGACCGCTACGAGCCGAGACTCACGAACGTGAAGGTGTCCATGACGCACATCAGGCTGGAGAAGAAAATATACATCACCATTAACGCGCAGAAGAAATCCGACGACTCGGAGTTCAACCTCTACACTTCATACAATATATGGAATTAAGAGGACAATACTTTTAATGTTTGTTGATTAATGATTAATCAATAACCAACACCCCGAATAAACCCCACCGCTTTGGACCAGAACATATACGAAACCCGACAACGAGCCAAGGAGATGCTTGCCGAGGCACTCGCCATCTGGCGCAACTCGCCCCACGCCGACTATCTGGAAGGCATGGAGAACGACCCCATCTTCTCACTGCTCACCATGGCTATCGCCCACCAGGTGAACCGCATCGACCGCGACATAAACGAGATAAAGAAGGATGTTGTCAAGGACTTTGTGCGGATGCTCGTTCCCGACTATCTCACGAAGGCAACGCCCGCATCGCTCGTCATAGAGTGCAACGCCATAGACGGCATAGACTCCGTAAGGATGGATGAGCAGAAGGTGTTCAACATAAACGGTCTGCCGACATCGTTCCGCCCGATACTCGTAACGAACGTCGTGAACGCCACGCTGAAGGGTGTTACCCGCACCGACGGACTGCGCTGGACAGTGACGCTGAACTCCACGATGCCCATCACCTCCCTCAGCGGCATGTCGTTTGCCATCACCCGTACCGACTTCGAGGACCTCACGGTGTACTGCAACGGCAAGGAACTGCCACTGATAAAGCCCTGGGACTCATTCAACCTGCCCGTCTCGCAGATACTCTCCACAGATGTGGGCATATACAACCAGAAGCTGACGCAAAACTCTATCGACCTGTGCTACAGCCAGTTCCTGCGCTGCAACCAGAGGGTGTTCGTCTTCGACAATTATGACCAGGCAGACTACGGAGTGGAACCCGGTTATGAGATGAGACTCGTGTTCGAGTTCCGTAATATCTCAGACAAGTTCTCATTCTCTTCCAGAGACCTGAGACTGAACACCATGGTGCTCGCCAACGTGGACATAGAGTCGGTAGTGCTGTCGCCAAGCACACCCGTGGCCCGAATAACGGACATAAAGAACAGCAAGGGCATGACGATAAGGAAGCAGTTCATGCACCTCCTGCTGCCATCCGACGAGCAGCTGTTCGAGTCGATGGACGTGCAGGTGAGGAGCCTCCGCTCAGACCGCTTCACATCGCTCGACCTCGCCGACATGATACACACGCTGTCAGACCGTCTGAACTCCGATTTCTACGCCTACCAGATGTTCAACACGCAGGACAGCTCCGCCACCCTACGCCGCATAAACATACTGCTCAACAGCCTGATAAAGAACCTGGAAGAGAAGAACAGCGACCTTATTCCGGGAGTCTATCTGACCATCCGTTCGCAGCAGAACAAGATTTCGGAGTCCACACAGCTGAACGTGGACTACCTCACCACCTCCGGCGCCAGCATAAACGAGGCGCTGAACGGTGATGTGCGCTTCAACGCTCCCGTAGAGATCGACCAGCAAAGCATAAGGCTGGTGGGCAGGCCAGTGCCGGGAAAGGACACCGTGAACGCCAGCCGCCACCAGAAGCAGCTGGTGAAATACCACCTCGCCACACACAACCGCCTCGTAACACCCGCCGACATACGCATCTTCTGCCTGACAGAGCTGACCACACGCTACGACATAGGCAGCTTCATGGTGGACAGGATAAGCATCACACACGAAAAACAGAAGGAATGGCGGCAGGCGATGTACGAGATACTCGTGAAAATCTCCCTGACAGACAACAGATACCTGCAGTCGAACTTCAAGGAAAACATCCGGAAGGTGGAGACGGAGATTGCAAAGTCAATAGAGGTGAGAAGCCTGAACCTCTTCCCCATAAGGGTGGAAATAACCATAAACTGACATTCCTGAAAAAAAAACATAACGATGGACGAAGAATTCTTCCTTAACATAGTGTATAAGGACCGTACCATAAAGTTCCGCGTACAGAACCCCGACGCTCCGCTCAGCACGCTGATGCAGAACCTCAAGCACGCCGTAGGCAAGGACGGCAGAGTGATATTCGACTTCCCTTCCGTTGACAAGACGGGCGCACCGATGGACTACTTCTTCGGCAAGGAGGACACGATGATAAACGAGCTGCGCGTGCTGCGTCCGCGCATCGGACACGAAGACCAGAACCTCAGGGACTACAACGTGCAGAACGGCGACACCGTATTCGTAGTGCCGGACCCGTTCCCGGGATAAGGAAACACCCCGTCAGGCTGACCGATGACCCCAAGACTGAGACGGCTAAACAACGAATACACCCAGCTGCGCACTCTGGTCTCCGCACGAGAGCAGATAGAGATGCAGGTGCTTGCAGAAGAGGGCGGCATCCCCACACGATACCTTATCATATACAACATAAGGGCGATGTGCGGGGTAACCGACATAGAACACCTGAACGAGGAAGGGGCAGTATGCAAGCCCGTCTATGCCGACAGGTTCCTGATGACCATAGACATCCCGCCATCCTACCCCTGCATAGACGCCATGCCGCAGTTCAACTTCCTTGTCCACGACGAGAGCCACCGCCCCATAGCACACCCCTGGCACCCCAACATCCGCTACTTCGGCGCCTTTGCCGGGTATGTGTGCATGAACTTCCCCGACAGCTACGCATCCTTGGCATGGGCTGTTGACAGGATAAGGCAATACCTAAACTACAGCCTGTACCACGCAAAAAACGAACCTCCGTATCCGGAAGACCTGAAAGTGGCACAATGGTTCCTAAACAACGGATACTGACACAACAACCAAAGAAATGGCGAAAAGAATATATCTGAAAACACTGCTGCTGATTGTCGCCGGCATATCCCTGCTATCGCTGTCAGGCCATGCGCAGGCACCGTCGGTGACGAAGGACATAACCATCGGCGACACCCTCATATACACAGAGGACATAAGCCTCGGCGGCACCCCTGAACTCAAGGCTACACTGAAGGTGATGTTCTCCGACGCCGACAACAATGTGGTGGTGAGACTCGTGAAGAAGCCCGACGCAGAGGGCAGCATTCTCGGATTTACCGCCCCCGTGCGCTACAAGCACATCGCCAAGGGCGCACTGTGGATAAGGCTGTTCAACCCCAAGCGTATGCCCTACCCCGTAAGCTACGACCTGGACACCTACTACCGCATGAAGAAGGACTTCCGCGAACTGATACCCACACCGCGCGACGGCTACAGCTTCACGCCATGGGTTACGGGCTACGGTATGTTCCCCGTGCAGCAGCCCATACAGAACATGGAGAACGACTCCATAGAGCAGCGCTTCACCATAAAGGACATACACGAGGACGTGTTCATGCAGCTCGGCGATATTCTGGGCATGCAGCGCAACAAGCGCAGGATACTGGGTATGCAGGTACAGAACCTGCTTATGGTGCGTTCCGACCAGAAATACCGCATCACCGTGCAGCGCGACACCTGCTTCCTCTACAAGGACACAGTGAACATAATGAGGAATGAGCTGGCTGAGCTGAGGAAAGACTCCACACTGCTCGCCACGATGCAGCAGAACTTCAACAAGCAACCGTCGAAAGGCGGCGCAGACATGTTCAACGAGGTGCAGGGAAGAGTGCTCGCCAAAAGGAAGCTCCAGCCGCTGTGGCACATCTGCTCAGACCTGCTTGCAGCCTACGGCGAATACAACGCCATACTCGACGCAATGAACAAGATGGAATGCGTCTATGTGGCACCGCCACCGACACCGGCGGAGATAGAGGCCAAGGAGAATGCGGGCAAACCGCCACTCGACATACCGAGCATGCTCAAGCTGATACGCAGCATGGACGGCACCAAGGTGCGCCTCGTTACCACTACCGACCCATACGAGAAGGCAGACCTGATGAAGGTGGCGCGCATGGCCATTGCCGACGGAAACGACATGCTGAAGAAGTCGAGAGTGCTGACATCGTCAGAAAAGAAAACCAGAGACCTCTTCCACAAGGCTGTTAACTCACTTAACAAATACATGGAGAAATGAGACGGCTGCTGCTTATCGCCATAATATTTCTTGCCGGTCTGAACGCCAGCGGGCAGAGTGCCGGTGGGCAAAACGCCGCACCCGTTGACACCGTGAAGAAACAGCAGGAGATACTCACCTTGCTCGACTCGCTGTTCAACAATGTGTCCGAACTGGTGTCGTCTGTCCCCTACATGTCCGAAAGGCGCATGGAGTCGGCAGAGCAGAACATCAGCTTCTACCAGCAGAAATGGGACATGACAGTGGAGATGAACAAGCCGTTCATCACCGAAGACCAGACAGAGATACTGAACCTGCTGACAGAGTTCCCCGCACTGACACAGCAGTTCAAGGACGCCATAGAAAAGCAGAAGCAGACAGCAAGCGCAAAAGACGCCGTGAACAACATCTTCAAAAAGCTCGACGGCGAGGAGGCGGCATACCGCTCCCTCTACAAAAAGGCACAGATACTCTCCCTCCACAAGAAAGGCACACCGCAGCTGGAACAGCTTAAAGCGTCAGAGAAGCTTCACTTTGAGGAACTCACGCAGTACTACAACACTGCCAAGCAGGGCGCAGAGCAGTTTCCCGCACTGAAGGAGAAATTCGCAAAAGCGGAGAATACATACATAAAGGTTTCAGCAATCTCAAAACAGATACAGGAACTTGCATACCAGCCATTCATCGACCGCGCCAAGAACTACCTGATTGGGCTGGGAGCAGTGGCAATGATACTCATGTTCTTCAACATGATGATAACAAAATTCAAGGCTGCCAAGGACGCCAAGAATGCCATGAAGAAATACCAGGATATGGTAAAACAGAACAACAACGACATCCCAACGATCTAACTTCTAATAATTGGGAAGTTAAAGGAGTTAAAGGAGTTAAGGGAGTTAAAAGGAGTTAAAGACAAATGACTTTTTATCTGATGACTAACTGAACAACCCCCAACAGGTAATGTCTTTAACTCCCTTAACTTCCTTAACTCCAAAAAGAAAATGTCCCTTAACTTCCTATAACTTCCAATTTACAGAACCCACCCATAATCTTCACTCCATGAAATTAATGTTCAGAATATTTCTTGCAATCTTTGCGGCAGCCACATTCGTCGCCTGCGATGACATGGAATCGGAACTCTCCGCTCTGCTCGGAGAGGAACAAAACATAAAGATATTTGAGCCGGAATTCAAAGACAACGACTACAAGCACTTCAACGTTGGAGTGAAGATTGGCGGAGATCTCGACCCATTGCTGCTTTCTGTCTCAAAGAAAGACAAAATAAGACTCCTGATGACAGAAAACCGAATAGGAGCACTGACATTCAGCACAATCGATGATCCCCAAATACTTTCATACGACTTCGTTCTCAGAGACTCCATCCAGAAGTCAGGCGAACGCCTTATTCTTCTCGTTGACCTTACTCTTGAACAGCAGAGCCTCGAAAAGATCTCAATACTTGCAGACCGGTGCTCGGATGTCTTTGGCAAGAATGCCTATCTCGCCACATTCAACGGCAACACCACAATGCCCCCGCTGTCCATAAAGGCCTCACACATACACAAAGACCTCGTCTCAACAGGCAGCGAACGCAAGAGCCTTATAAAGGCTGTCACGAACACCGTCTCCACAATACCGGAAAACATGCGCGGCAATTCACGCCTGCTCGTATTCTCCGACGGCAGAATCTACAATGATGAGACGGACGAAAGCCTTGACCCCGACCATATCTCCGATGAAGACCAGCTCATAGAGCTCCTTGAGTCCGACGAACCGCTGCCTGTCATTTCATACATAGACATGGGCAATGTGCCAGACGAGGAAATAGAGGAGACAGAGGTGCTGATGAAGGCTCTGACGGAAAAAACCAAAGGCATATATCTTGACAGTCTGGAGAATTCGCGCATCACGTCGTTCATCACCAATCTAAAAGAAAGCGACCCTGACTACATCCTGTATTGTGAGAATCCTGACGGTAAGAGATACGCCGGCATAGACAGAAATCTCAAGCTCGACATCACATACAACGACAGCATCATCGCCTCCGGAGAAACCACCTACTCCCTTGGCACAGTCTATCGCCCGATAGTAGTAAACGTAAAAAGCTTGTGGGAAAAGACGAAGGCGAACTTCATCTTCATCCTGACAGTGATACTCATCGTGTATATCATGATGCAGTTTGTCATACCATACATAAAATACATGCTGTGGTACAAGCAAAACGTATATACATACACCGGCCCCAACATGTCGGCGGGGGGAAACCTCGTCGCAGAAAGATGCTGCTACTGCAAGGATGAGTTCAAGCAAGGCGACACCATCGTGGCGAACTGCAAGCACCAGATGCACCTCGACTGCTGGGAGGAGAACGGATGCAAATGCCCGGAACACGGATACCACAACCACCAGAGCAGCCACTACTACAACCGCCGCAACATCTTCGACCCTAAGAACGCCTCATACCTGATGACGTGGATCATAGCCGGCCTTCTCGCCGCACTTGTAGCATTCACTCTCTACTGCATCTTCAGGGATAAAGACGACACTTTTATCTATGCCATCGTCTGCAGAATGTTCGACCTTTCACTCGACAACCCGAAAGACATATTCTTCCTTAACACATACGCCGGGAAATGTTTCAGCATGCCCGATTTTCTGGCATGGCAGGTAATGACTCTTGTCTGCTATCTCCACCTCATGCTTGCCGAAAAGCCACTCGCATCCAGAAACATGTTCTTCCTCATAACCCACCTTGTCTTATTCGGATTCATCAGCTACAACGTCAGCTTTGGCTTCGCACTGATATCCACATACCTGAACATATACACCACCAGTTTCTGGTTCGACTGGATACCATATCTCGTGGTGAACCTCCTGATTATCTGGGGCATCAGCACCGTGATGCATATCTCACGGGCGAAAATCATCAAGGGCGCCGTCATGACAACCGTAGCGGCAGTGCTTTGCATCTACCTCTTCGCCCTCAGTTCACGGATACTCATGCTGTTTGACCTCAACCTGATATCCTGCTGCGTGTATATCATAGGACTCGGACTGACCTTCGCCACGCCGAAACGCCTCTCCGCCTGCTACTACCTCCACGTTACGGGACAGACGAAGGAGATGGACATAGCTATATTCAAGCTCCTGCGCACAAACGAGCGGTCGTTCATCACGCTCGGCCGTTCCATCGACTGCGACCTGCAGATAAACTGGGACACAGAGTCGCCCATAGAGCCACTCATGGCAAGAATATCGAAAAACCACCGGAACAAGCTGATGCTGACCGCCTTGGAGCCGGGCATGACATTCAACGGAAGCGAACTGAAACACGACACCCCCGTGACACTGACCCACGGAGCAAGCTTCACCATAGGGCGCACGAAGTTCACATACATCGAAAAAGACATGTAGCAAATTCTTTAGGGAGTCAAGGAAGTTAGAGGAGTTAAAGACATTATAGTATGAAGCTTGTATTCGTGTAGCTATCAGAGAATAAAACATATGTCTTTAACTCCCTTAACTTCTTTAACTCCTTTAACTTCCAATTAACACACCAACCATAAATGAAAAGAAACTGGGCTGAAACAAACGAGTTTTATCTGAAAGATGTGTCGTTTGTCAATCTTATGGCACGCCGCATCTTCAACGTCCTTATAATCGCCAACCCATACGACGCCTTCATGCTCGAAGACGACGGTCGTGTGGAGGAGAAGATCTTCAACGAATACACCGCACTCGGACTGCGCTACCCGCCATCGTTCACACAGGTCAGCACAACGGAAGAGGCGACAGAAGTAATCAGGGGTACAAACATCGACCTCGTGATTTGTATGCCCGGTAATGCCGACAACGACGCCTTCACCGTTGCCCACGAGGTGAAGGAACGCTTTCCCCACATACCCTGCGTCGTGCTGACACCATTCTCCCACGGCATCACCCGCCGCATTGAGAAGGAAGACCTCTCCATTTTTGAGTATGTCTTCTGCTGGCTCGGCAACACCAACCTGCTGCTCTCCATCATAAAGCTCATCGAGGACAAGATGAACCTGGAGCGCGACATCAAGGAGGGCGGTGTGCAGATGCTCCTCCTTGTTGAGGACAGCATACGCTTCTACTCCTCCATTCTCCCCAACCTATACCAGTACATCCTTGCGCAAAGCCAGCGTTTCGCCACAGAAGCGCTCAACCCACATGCCGCCACCCTGCGTATGAGAGGGCGTCCGAAGGTGGTGCTCGCACGCAACTACGAGGAGGCAATGGAACTGTACAAGGCGCACAGGGACAACACCATCGGAGTAATCAGCGACTGCCGCTTCCCTCTTGATGGCAAGATTGACCCCGAGGCGGGCTTAAAGCTGCTGCAAGAGCTGAAAGCGGACAATGAGTACCTGCCCGTTATTCTGCAAAGCTCCGAGACTGCATCGTTAGAAAAAGCCCAGGCCTTACATTTCCATACCATCGACAAGAACTCGAAGGCGATGAACGTCATGCTCCGCAAGCAGATGGCGGAGCACATGGGCTTCGGCGACTTCATCTTCATAAACCCCGTTACGCGAGAGCCCATACTGCGCGTGAGCAACCTCAAGGAGCTGCAGGACAACATCTTCAAGATTCCAAACGACTCGATGCTCTACCACATCTCGCGCAACCACATGAGCCGCTGGCTGT
>JABUUG010000014.1:24086-27856 GCA_021443285.1 Bacteroidaceae bacterium | reverse complement strand
CGCTTTGATAAATACGCCCATTTTGCACGCATCGGCGAAGGCTCGCTTGGAGGAAAAGGACGCGGTCTTGCCTTCCTTGACAATATTATAAAGAAGCACCCAGAGCTGAATGCGACGAAGGGCGTTAAGGTTTCTATTCCGAAAACGGTTGTCCTCTGCACTGATGTCTTTGACGAGTTTATGGACAACAATAACCTCTACCCTATCGCACTCAGCGACCGGTCAGACGAAGAAATACTTGATGCCTTCCTCAAGGCGCAGCTGCCCGATAAATTTATCCCCGACTTCCACGCTTTCTTTGACGCCACTTCAGGCCCCATTGCCATCCGTTCAAGTTCGCTTCTTGAAGATTCCCACTACCAGCCGTTTGCGGGCATCTACTCCACATACATGATACCGCGCATCGACGACAGGTACCAGATGGTGAAGATGCTCGCGTCAGCCATAAAGAGCGTCTATGCCTCCGTGTTCTTCCACGACTCCAAGCAGTACATGACAGCCACCTCAAACGTCATCGACCAGGAGAAGATGGCCATCGTCATGCAGGAAGTGGTGGGCAAGCAGTATGGCGACCATTTCTATCCGAACATCTCCGGCGTGCTGCGATCGCTCAACTACTATCCCATCGACGACGAGACTGCCGAAGAGGGCATAGCAAGCCTCGCGCTCGGACTGGGCAAATACATCGTGGATGGCGGCCAGACACTGCGCGTGTCGCCATATCATCCGCATCAGGTACTGCAGATGAGCGAGATGGAGATAGCCCTGCGCCAGACGCAGACGCAGTTCTACGCGCTCGACATGAGCCACATAACCGAAGACTTCAAGACCGACGACGGCTTCAACATAAAGAAGATGAAGGTGAAGGAGGCGGACGCCGACGGGGCCCTACGCTACATAGCCTCCACCTACGACCCCTACGACCAGGTGATTCGCGACGGCATCTATGAGGGCGGGCGCAAGATTATCTCCTTCTGCGGCGTGCTGCAGCACGACATATTCCCCCTGCCGCGACTTCTGCAACAGTCCATGCATCTCGGTGCCGAAGCCATGAAACGACCCGTAGAGATAGAGTTCGCCTGCAATATCAACGACGACAAGAGCGGAGAGTTCTACCTACTGCAAATCCGACCAATCGTGGATTCCAAGCAGGTGCTTGAAGAAGACCTCGACACCATACCCGACAGCGACTGCATGATACGCGCCAACAACTCGCTCGGACACGGCATATCGGAGGATGTCTATGACCTCGTCTATGTGAAGACACCCGACAACTATACGGCGATGAACAACCCGAAGATTGCCGACGAGATAGAACGCATCAACCGACAGTTCCTCGCTGAGGGCAAGCAGTATGTGCTTGCAGGCCCCGGCAGATGGGGTTCGTCCGACTACTGGCTGGGCATACCAGTGAAGTGGCCGCACATCAGCGGTGCGAAACTCATCATTGAGTTAGGGCTCAAAAACTTCCGGCCAGACCCGTCGCAGGGCACCCATTTCTTCCAGAACCTCACATCCTTCGGCGTAGGCTATTTCACCATCAACACATCAACAGGCGACGGCGTCTTCCGCACCGACATCTTCGACGCCATGCCCGCTGTTGCCGAAACGGAGTATGTGCGCCACGTCCGTTTCGACCGCCCGCTGAAGATAATGATGGACGGACTCCACCAGAAGGGCGTAGTGATGTGATAGTAGTGAATAACGAATAATGAATAGTGAATAGTTTGCTGCCGCACAGACTGTTTATATTCAAACATCGCGGTAGAAAACTATTCATTCTTCACTATTCACTATTCGTTAAAAAGCTGCGGCAGCAAACTATTCATTCTTCATTATTCACGATTCATTCAAACATCGCGGTAGCAAACTATTCATTCTTCACTATTCACTATTCGTAAAAAAATGCCAGAATTTTCTACCAAAACCCGCGAGACTGCATACAGCGTTATAGTATCGGTGCTTGCCATATGCCTGCTGTTAGGCTTTGTAACAGAAATATTCTCTTTGGATTTGGGCAGTTACTCGTGGCTTGCCACATGGGTAAGCTCCCCCGTAGCCCTGCTCTTGGGACTCGCTTTTGCCCTGACCTTCGGCAGCGCATTCCCCGACTTCAACAAGAAGATGTCGAAGAAGCTGCTGCAATACTCCGTCATCGGACTCGGCTTCGGCATGAATGTCTACAAGGCATTGGAGTCGGGCAGCGAGGGCATGATGTTCACCATCGCAAGCGTATTCGGCACACTGGCTATCGGCTACGCCATCGGCCGCAAGATGCTGAAGGTGGATAGCCAGACAAGCTACCTCATCTCTTCAGGCACCGCCATCTGCGGAGGCTCGGCAATAGCGGCTGTAGGCCCCGTGATAAAGGCGAAGGCGGAGAGCATGTCGGTGGCACTCGGCGTGGTGTTCATACTCAACGCTGTGGGGCTCTTCATCTTCCCAATCATCGGCGATGCTCTCGGCATGGACCTCAAGCAGTTCGGAATGTGGGCTGCCATCGCCATCCACGACACAAGCTCGGTGGTGGGTGCCGGCGCATCTTACGACGCCATGCACCCGGAGATGCTGGCGCAGCAGGGGTGCTCCGCTCTCGAAGTGGCAACAACAATCAAGCTGACGCGAGCACTGTGGATAGTGGTGCTGGCACTCGTAACGCCGATGTTCTTCAAATCGCTCCAGCAGACGGAAGGCGGCAAACGCAAGCCATGGTACAAGTCGGTACCCACATTTATCATATGGTTCGTTGTCGCCATCCTCTTCAACACATACATCCTCTCCAACGCGGCGGTCATAGGCGACACGGCAGCAGCCATTGGTTCTGACATCGGCGGCGCGATAAACAAACTGGCGAAGCACATGATAACCCTCTCCCTATTCTTCATCGGCGCCAGCCTAACCCGCAGCACCCTGAAGGCTGTCGGCATCCGCCCGCTCATACAAGGCGTACTGCTCTGGATAGTCATCAGCATCGTCTCGCTGCTGTATATTTTGTAAAACTGATTGCACAAATAAGATGCTCTGAGGTTTAGTATTGGTAATGACTAATCGCATAAATGAAAGTAGTTAATCTATCAAACCAGAACACGATACTCACCCAGTTTTTAGCAGAAATCCGTGATGTGAATATCCAGCAGGAGCGATTGCGTTTCCGCCATAATATACTGCGCATAGGTCATGTGATGGCTTATGAAACAAGTAAGTATCTCAATTATAGCGTTAAGAGTATCGAGACACCTTTGCAGAAGGCTGAGGTAGCGACACCCGACGACTCTATCGTGCTTGGTACGGTGTTCCGCGCCGGACTTCCATTCCATCAGGGCTTCCTCGACGTGTTCGACAAGGCGGGTAATGCTTTCGTTTCTGCCTATCGCTATTATAAGGATAAGGACTGCAGTGAGGTGGGTGTGAAGATTGAGTATATCGCTTCGCCGGACCTTAACGGGAAGACCCTTATCATCGTTGACCCGATGCTCGCTACCGGCGAGAGCATGGAAATGGCGTACAATGCGCTACTGACCAAAGGCACACCAAGCAAGGTTATCTTCGCAAGTATCATAGCATCCAAACAGGGTGTGCAGCATCTGCAAAAGGTTTTCCCGTCAAACGATATAGTCCTCTTGTGCGCTGCCATCGACCCTATCCTCAATGAGCGGGAATATATCGTCCCCGGTCTTGGTGATGCCGGCGACCTTATGTATGGCGATAAGCTTTAACCCAAAAAGTTCATTAGAACGCACATTGGTTATATTCTTCACGATTTACTACTA
>JABUUG010000014.1:16249-22173 GCA_021443285.1 Bacteroidaceae bacterium | reverse complement strand
AGGAACCCGTTGATAATGAAGAAGAAACCCCTGTGGCAGAAGTTCAGGAATATGCTGGCGCTCTCGTCGTCGGGGGCGGCATCGTAGTCGCGCGAATAGACGGGTTCGCCGAAAAGGACATCGCCAAAAAGACTTATGAGCAAGCGTTTTGCCTGCTCATAGTTTTGCTCGTGGTTTATGTTCGTGCCAAACTGGATTGTATATTCCATAAGATTGGACCGGTCGTCTTGCAGAGAGGAATTAAAGGAGCTTCAGCTCTTTCATGCAGTCGGAGATGCGCTGCACGGTGGAGACGCGTGTCGGCACAAGCGGCAGACGCAGCACATTGTGAACCATGCCCATCTCATGCAGTATGCACTTCACTCCCGCCGGGTTTCCATCTACGAAAAGCAGCTTGAAAAGCTCGGTGAAGGTGTGGTGTATGCGGAGCGCAGGCGCCATCTCACCGTTCATCTCGTAGCGGAGCATCTTGGAGAACTCTTTGGGCAGGGCATTGCCGATGACGGAAATGACGCCGACAGCACCGCAGGCTATCATCTGGAATGTCAGACCGTCGTCGCCGCTGATCACGTCGAACCCTACGGGCTTGTTCTTCAGTATCTCGTCTATCTGCTCGAGGTTTCCGCTCGCCTCCTTGATTGCCACCACATTGGGGCAGTCGTTGGCGATGCGTACAGTGGTCTGCGCCTGAAGGTTTACGCCTGTCCTGCCCGGCACGTTATAGAGGATGACCGGCAGGGGCGACGCCTCAGCAATGGCCTTGAAATGCTGGTAGAGTCCTTCCTGCGAGGGCTTGTTGTAGTAAGGGCATACGCTCAGTATTCCGTCTATGCCGGAGAAATCGCCGTTCTGCAGCTCCTCAATGACAGCGGCGGTGTTGTTTCCACCGCATCCGATGACAATTGGTATGCGGCCCTTGACGTGTTCCACAACAAGATTCTTGATGTTGCTCTTCTCTTCCTTTGTCAGACAGGGGGTCTCTCCCGTAGTGGCGAGTATGCAGAGGAAGTCTGCGCCATTCTCTATCTGGTAGTCAACCAGACGGCCCAGAGCATCGTAATCTACGGAGAAATCAGGTTTGAACGGGGTTATCAGGGCTATGCCCAAACCGCGGAAAATATTCATATTGTCAATAAATCAAACTTACGGGACTTGTGATAATCCGGATAAGTCGTAGTAGTTTTTTTTGTTGTTTCTTTGTAAACGAGCTGCCGACAGGCGTTGGCTTGTCAGTTCAATGCACTCAGCCGCGCGATATACTTTCCGAGTATATCGAACTCAAGGTTTACCACAGACCCTACCTTGATGTCGCAGAAGTTTGTGTGCTCAAAAGTGTAAGGGATAATCGCCACTGTCACGGTGTCTTCCGTTGGGTTGCAGACGGTGAGCGACACGCCGTTTACCGTTACGCTGCCCTTATCCACGCAGAAATAGCCGTGGCGTGCCATTTCCTTGTCGTATTTGTACTGGAACGTGAAGTAGGTGCTGCCGTTGGCATCTTCGGTCTTTATGCAGTTGGCTGTCATATCCACATGCCCCTGCACGATGTGTCCGTCGAGGCGGCCGTTCATCATCATCGAGCGTTCCACGTTCACCTTGTCGCCCACCTTCAGGAGTCCGAGGTTCGAGCGGTCGAGGGTTTCCTTCATTGCGGTTACCACATACTCGCTGCCCTCAATCTTAACGACTGTCAGGCACACTCCATTGTGCGAGATGCTTTGGTCTATCTTCAGTTCTCCTGTGAAGGAACAGGTAAGTGTAAAGTCGATGTTGTCTTTGTCGTGTACAATCTTTGTTACCGTTGCAAATTCTTCTACTATACCACTAAACATAATGTAATCAGGATTTTAGAAAAGTGAAAGTTGCGCCAAGTGATGTGATGCGATCTCCGAGAAGTTGAGGGCTTTGACCATCGTTGTAATCCACCGGCTGAAAGCTCTTCCTTTACGATAAAGGTTAGTGTGTGGCCCGCCATTGAGTGGCTAAGCTTGCCTCGGAAAGCATAATTTTGATGAGACGCCGAACATGTAGGGCGCAACTTTCGCGGGCAAAAGTACGAAAAAAGCGTTACCCCTATTGAGAGTAACGCTTCATATTTACTTTTTCTTCCAAAAAAGATGAGTTATGTCTTGTAAATCTTCCCCACGGGTTATCCTGTATAATCGCTGGTTTGTGGTTTCCTTGTTCAGCGGTCCGAGGTGTGCTATGTAAGGCCCCACCTTTATGTAGTTGAAGTTGTGCAGGTCTATGCTCCGGTGTATGCGGAGGCGGCCTGTGTACCACGCTGTCTTTACCTGCGGATACCTGTCCTGTATGTAGGCTGCGAGGCGGTTCACCTCCTCAGGCTCCGCATCGCCGCCCATGAAGCACAGGCAGGTGATGTCGGTCATGTAGCGGTGTACCAGCTCGTCTATCATCTTCTCGTCGAGCTCCACGCCCACATCGTCCCATAGGTACTTGCTGTGGCAGCCCGGGCAGTGGCAGGGGCAGGCCGAGATATTTATGGAAAGAGTGGTCTCGCCGGGAATTTCCTGGAAGACCACTCCTGTGTTAACATATTTCATTAAGCTATTCGATTGTCTCTTTTATCTTGCCAGTGGTCCCGCTCCGGCGTAGAATCTGCGTGATGCCTCTTCCTGTCTTGGCTGCGAGAAGTTGCTGACCCTCTTCAGATAGCCTATTATTCGTGTCATGTAGTCAACGTTCTTCGAACCGCACTTCGGACACTCGTGCAGGTATCTCTTGTCGATGTTTCCGCAGTCGTTGCAGATGGTGTTCGGGATGTTGAAGGTGAAGTAGTTGCATCCCTCCTTGGCTGCCACCCTGAGAAGCTGGCGGTACTGGTCTTTCGAGAGGTGCTCCTCAAGGTTCATGTGGAGCGCGGAACCGCCTGTCAGGTGCTCGATGTAAGGCGCACCGTGGAGTTGGAACTTGTCGAGGATGTTCAGCGAGTCGTCTTCCACAACATAGAAGTATGAGTTGTAGCAGTCGCGCGGCACGAAATAACCGTCTTCCCTGTCCCACTTGGCGTGCTTCACGCCCACATTCTCTGCCGGTATCATCTCGCAGTTGAACAGTATGTCCTTGCTTCTGTACTCCCTGTTCTTCTTCTCTATTATGCCGAGTATGCCCTGCACGAATGCCAGATAGTCGGGGTTATTCGTTATCTTCAGGCCCATGAACTCTGCCGCCTCCACAAGTCCGTTGATGCCGATGGTGAGATACTGGCGGCCGATGTTGATGAACTCCGCGTCGAAGAGCGGGAGCATTCCGTTAGCCTGCAGCTGCTTGAGGTTCTCGTTGTAGGCGAGCTGCACCTTGTGCATGAGGTCGATGATCTCTGTGAGGAACTCCTTGTAGTCGAGGTTGTTGTTTACGGCATACTGCACGCAGCGGTTCAGGTTTACGGTGAGCACACTCTTCGACCCTGTGCTTACGCCACCTGCGCCCAGTGTGTATGAGAATCCGTTGTCCTGAATCTCGTTGCGCAGACGGCAGCAGGAAGAGAGCGAGTCGGCATTGTCGCTCATGTAGGTGAAGAACGAGTGGCCCTCTGCATACATCTCTGCGGTGAAGCTGCCCCACTCCTCGTCTATCACGTCGCCGTCCTTGCAGAGCAGCGCCATCGTCTCCACGGGGAAGGTGAGCATGGTCTTTGTGCGCTCCTTGTTGAACCACTTCATGAACCTCTTCTGCAGCCATGAGAGACCGTCCCAGTCGGGCTGGCTTCCGTCGGGGAAGTAGAACTCTCCGAACAGGCTCTGGAAGTATGGTTTGTCGTAGTATGCTATGTTCCAGAACACTGCCTGGAAGTTGCGCGCACCTGTGGGCTGGTTGAGCGAATATACTATCTGCTCGAAGCAGTCGGTGATTACCTTGTCTATTGAACGCGCACGGGTGGTGAGGTCTGCCTGCTGGTCCGGGTGCTGCCAGTAGTCTGTACCGAACTCCTTGCCGATGAAGTAGTTGAGATACATGAGGAACTCTGGGGTTGCACATGCGCCGGAGAGCATACTCGACACGATGAACACCATGTTNTAGGTGTGCACCTTTGAGGAGTCGGTGATAATCTTGTCGATAGTGCGTGCTCGTGTAGAGAGATCTGCCTGTGCCTCAGGGTGTTTCCAGTAGTCTGCGCCGAACTCCTTGCCTATGAAGTAGTTCAGATACATGAGGAACTCCGGCGTGGCGCACGCTCCGGAGAGCATGCTCGACACGATGAACACCATGTTGATGAAGCCGCCGCAGAAGGATTTCAGGTTGGTAGGCGCGGTGGAGTTGCCGCCGATGCCGCTCGTACCGTTGATGAGCCAGGGGTACATCGTGATTGACGCGCAGTAGTTGGCGAGCGACGTCTCGTCGTTCTTGTAGATGAAGTGGTGCTGCAGCAGGTCCATATACTTGTCGGCGAAGTCCTTGCCGTACATCATCTTGATGCGGTCGGTCAGCATTCGGCGGTTCAGGCGTATGAAGCCGGCCTTCGGCAGTTCGCCGATGAGTGTGGCGATGTTCTTCTTCTCCACGTTTGCGTTCGCGTCATACTTGGAGCCTGTGGCGGCGTTCGTGGCACTGCAGTAGTCGGTGAGGAACTGCAGCTTCTCCAGCGTCTCGCGTGTCTCCGTGTGGCGCTGGCGGTAGAGCATATAGCTCTTTGCCACATCAAAATACTGCTCCTTCATCAGGGCAATCTCCACTTGGTTCTGGATTTCCTCCACCGTAATGTCCTTGTGAATATCCAAATGAGAAAGAATCTTCGAAACTGTCTCCAGATCGACAGGCTTGTTTACCGAGACAAACGCCTTTGCTATGGCGTTCATGATTTTGTCAAGGCTGAATGCGTCCTGACTGCCATCGCGCTTGGTAATTTTGAAAGCAGATAATTCCATGGTAGGTATAGGTGTTTTTTGTAAAGTTAATTTCAAGGATGAGTGTTGTATGGAGGACAACTTTTGGACAACTTCCTCCGAGAAAGTTTTCCAAAACGGCATATCAAAAAATCGCTAAACCACTGTTTCACAACCTGTTAGCATTTCCTCCTCATGAGCAGAAATTTCTCTTTTGGAAAACTTTGTCTGTCAATTCGAATAAAAAGTTATCCGTTTTGTATCACTTTGTGGACGCAAAATTATGGAAAGTTTTCTGTTTGCCGCAAGCAAAACCCCATTTTTTTCTATCACATAATAATGGAAAAACACCGGGGGAAGCACTGATACCACCACACAACTGTTTGCTTTATAGCAACA
Organism: Bacteroidaceae bacterium; assembly: GCA_021443285.1. Taxonomy (GTDB): domain Bacteria; phylum Bacteroidota; class Bacteroidia; order Bacteroidales; family Bacteroidaceae; genus Prevotella. Next base: position 16,930 of record JABUUG010000014.1, on the reverse strand, counting down.
TAAATTCGCGGCTATGACTTTTCTCAACAAATCCGATTTTGACAATAATCAAAGCAAGCAGACATACCACGAAGGCATATCTGCTTGCTCATATTTTTTTTGGGGGGGGGAGGCAACGCAGCTGCCTCCAAATGTCCGGAATTTTTCTTTAGCGGCCGCTGTACATCTTCTCGTAATATGCCTGATAGTCGCCGGACGTTACGTTGTCGAGCCACTCCTGGTTGTCGAGATACCAGCGCACGGTCTTCTCTATCCCTTCCTCAAACTGCAGGCTTGGCTCCCATCCGAGTTCTGCCTGAAGCTTGCGCGAGTCTATGGCGTAGCGGGCGTCATGACCGAGGCGGTCGGTAACATAGGTGATGAGGTTCATGTCCTCGCCTTCCTCGCGACCGAGAATCCTGTCAACGGTGTTTATCACAACCTTTATGATATCGATGTTCTTCCACTCGTTGAAGCCGCCGATGTTATACGTCTCGGCTGTCTTCCCGTTGTGGAATATGGCATCAATTGCACGAGCATGGTCTTCCACATACAGCCAGTCGCGCACGTTCTCGCCCTTTCCATAGACGGGCAGCGGCTTTCTGTGCCTTATATTATTAATGAACAGGGGTATCAGCTTCTCCGGGAACTGGTACGGCCCGTAGTTGTTCGAGCAGTTCGTCACGATGGTCGGCATTCCGT
>JABUUG010000014.1:12377-15046 GCA_021443285.1 Bacteroidaceae bacterium | reverse complement strand
GCTAATTTTGGCAAACAAAAAATAATGGTTTTGAAGAAAATAGCTCTGTATATATTATTAATGTCAAGTGTGGCCATTCTCCCCATCCAGGCGCAGAAGGTGTCGGTAGGCACATGCAAGACCAAGGACGGCGGCGAATACAACGGCGAGATGGTGAACGGCAGGGCCCACGGAAAAGGCACCGCCATATACCCCAACGGGGACAGGTATGAAGGCTCCTACGAGAAAGGCAGACGAGAGGGTTACGGCGTATATACCTTCGCCGACGGAGAGAAGTATGAAGGTCAGTGGGTGCAGGACCACCAGCACGGCAAAGGCACCTTCCACTTCGCCAACGGCAACAAGTATGTCGGACTATGGTACAAGGACAACCAGCAGGGCCACGGCATAATGTACTACGTGAACGGCGACAAGTATGACGGCGACTGGAAGCAGGACAAGCGTAACGGCCTTGGGAAATACACCTACAAGAACAACGCTTTCTACGACGGGCAGTGGAAAGACGACGAGAAGAGCGGCACGGGGACTTTCGGCTGGGCAGACGGGACGACATACACGGGCCAGTGGCTGGGCAACAAACGCTCCGGCAAAGGCACCAACAAATACTCCGACGGCGACGTATATACCGGGCAGTGGCAGAACGACATGCCCAACGGCAAGGGCATATACCGCTTCAGCAACGGCGACACCTACGAGGGCGACTACGCCAACGGCAGACGCACGGGTGTGGGCATATACAAATCCAACAACGGCGACCTCTACAAGGGCAACTTCCTCAACGGCGACAAGAACGGCTACGGCGAGATGCACTTCCGCAACGGCGACGTGTATTCGGGCTACTGGAAGGACGACGAGCAGAACGGCAAGGGCCGCTTTGCAGCGAAGGACGGCAGCACGCTTGAAGGCACATTCATAAAGGGCATACCAAACGGCGAGTTCGTTGTACGCGAGACAAGCGGCGCACGCTTCAGAGGCAACTACAAGGACGGCGTAAGGCACGGCAAATTCATAGAGATTGATGTCAACGGGGTGCGACGGGAGACTGAATACGAGAACGGAGAACCTAAACGATAGATATAAGGGAAGTTAAAGGAAGTTAGAGGAAGTTATGCGCCTGCGGCGCGGAAGTTAAAGGACAAATGTAATTTTCGGAACCATCCTAAACCCAATAACCATGATAATAGACACCATCGACAAGCTGGCCTCCTATGCCGGCATCAACCCTCTGTTCGGCAAAGTGGCAGAGTTTCTGAAAGGGCATGACCTCAACCTGGTTGAGGACGGCAAGTATGAACTGGAAGGCAAAGACCTCTTCGTGAACATCGTCACCACGAAGGGCAAGACCAAGGAACAGGCAGTGCTGGAAACCCACCGCAAGATGATTGACATACAGATACCGCTGTCTGCCGCAGAAACCTTCGGCTATACCCCACTCTGCGACCTGCCCGAAGCGGAATACAACGAGGCGAAGGACATCACGAAATACGAAGGCCCGGCGCAGACATACGTCACCTGCAAACCCGGACAGATGGCGATATTCTTCACACAAGACGGCCACGCGCCCTGTATAACCAGCGCAGAAAGCATCAGGAAGGCTATCTTCAAGGTAAAAGAATAAAAACACATACAGCTATGGCAACAAAAAAACAAAAACACATCAAGCTCGTTGCAAACGACCAGTATCTTGAACCTTATGAGGACGCCATCAAGGGCCGCCACGACCACGCCCTTTGGATGGAAAACAAGCTGACGGGCAACGGCAGACGGAGCCTCTCGGACTTTGCCAACGGCCACCAGTATTTCGGACTGCACAAGCTGGAGAAAGGCTGGGTGTTCCGCGAGTGGGCGCCAAACGCCACGGAAATCTACCTCATCGGCGATTTCAACAACTGGCAGCCGACAGACAAATATAAGGCGAAACGCATTGCAGGCTCTGACAACTGGGAGCTGAAACTCGGCGAGCGCGCACTGAAACACGGCCAGCTCTACAAAATGCTCGTGCGCTGGAACGGCGGCGAGGGCGAGCGCATACCGGCCTACGTTCGCCGCGTGGTGCAGGACACGAACACCAAGATATTCTCTGCACAGGTGTGGAACCCCGCACCTTATGAATGGAAGAAGAAGACCTTCAAGCCGGACAAGTCGCCGCTGCTCATCTACGAGTGCCACATCGGCATGTCGCAGGACGAGGAAAAGGTGGGCACATACGTGGAGTTCCGCGACAATGTGCTGCCCCGCGTGATAAAAGGCGGCTACAACTGCATACAGGTGATGGCTATCCAGGAACACCCTTACTATGGCTCTTTCGGCTATCATGTGAGCAACTTCTTCGCATCGTCGAGCCGCTTCGGCACACCCGAAGAGCTGAAATCGCTCATCGACACAGCCCACCAGAACGGCATCGCAGTGATAATGGACCTCGTTCACTCACATGCCGTAAAGAACGAGATGGAGGGCATAGGCAACCTCTGCGGCGACCCCAACCAATACTTCTACGAGGGCGCACGCCGTGAGCACAACCAGTGGGACAGCCTCTGCTTCGACTACGGCAAGGACGGCGTGCTCCACTTCCTGCTCTCCAACTGCAAATACTGGCTTGAGGAGTTCCACTTCGATGGTTTCCGCTTCGACGGCGTAACCTCCATGCTCTACTACAACCACGGTCTGGG
>JABUUG010000014.1:9682-11217 GCA_021443285.1 Bacteroidaceae bacterium | reverse complement strand
TCGGGATGTAGCGCAGTTGGTAGCGCACTACGTTCGGGACGTAGGGGTCGCGCGTTCGAGTCGCGTCATCCCGACCATAAAGTCTACAATGAGGCGGTATGTGGTTAACAATCACATATCGCTTCTCTTTTTGAGGACAGCATAGGGCTTTTTCCTTCACTTGACATATAGCAAAAAAACACTTTTAAGGCACATGAAGAAATAACCTCTAAAAATATATTCCGTAAATTTGCACGCAATTTATAAACACCTGACTCTATACAAACACTTGTCTCTATGGAAACTATCGTAACAAAAGAAGTAGAAAAAAACATCGTAAAGGTTATCGGACGTGTTGATACAGTAACATCAGCAGAGTTCCAGAACGCAATATCACCTCTGTGTGAGGAGGACAAAGACCTTGAGCTGGACTGCGAGCAGATGGAGTACATCGCATCTTCAGGTCTCCGCGTGTTCCTGACAGCCTTCAAGCAGCTTAACGCCAAGGGCAGGCAGCTGCAGATTACACACATTCAGGCAAATATCATGCAGGTTCTGAAGATGACAGGCTTCGACAAGTTCCTCAATCTTTCAGAGGCTTAAGCACAGGTAAAAACGACGGAAGAGAGAGCCGCCCCTCAGATGAAGGAAATCCTAAAGATTCGGACAGCGCTGTCGCTGGATGACTACAGAAATCTTCTCACACTCGTTCGCAGAGCAGAAGCTGCCAATGCGAACGAGTGTGACGGGATAGGGCTGAGCCACTACCTCACCGCCACTGGTGCAGCAGATGTGCTGCACAACCAGATCGGCATGAGTGGGAACACAGTTCTCCTGCCGCTCGTCTCCACCCTTCATGAGATAGGTGCCGTCTCGATAGAGGAAATAGCAAGGCTTTTCAACTCCGACCTTGCGGAAATGACGGAGTACTACAAACAGCTATATTCCTTCTCCTTCACACAGGAAAACGCGACCGACGAACAGTTTGCAAACTTTGTCATCAGTTTTGCGAGGGACATTCGTGTGGTCATCGCATCTGTTGCCGCATTCTATGTCAGGATGCAGATGGTAGATGACATTCCCACTTGTGCCTATAGGCCGCAGATGGCATTGTTCAGCCGGACGTTTTTCGCGCCGCTATGCCACAGGCTTGGTCTGTATGACATAAAGCGCGTTTTTGAGGACCTATCGGTAAAGTATGAGCATACGGATGTGTATAACGCCATCCGCAAATCGCTGAAACAGACCCAAGAGGAGAGAGATGCGTACGTGGAGGATTTTGTGAAACCGCTGCGCGAGAAGATAAACCTCCTGAACCTGCCATACAAGATAAAGTGGCGCACAAAGAGCATACACAGCATCTACAAAAAGATGCAGAAGAAAGGCATAGGTGTGGAAGGCATCTATGACCTATTTGCAGTGAGAGTGATACTCGATGTGTCCAAAGAACTTGAACAGGCGATGTGCTGGGCAGTGTTCGGACTTGCATCCTCCATATACACCCCAAACACCCTACGCACCAAAGACTGGATAAGTCGCCCGAAAAGCAGCGGCTA
>JABUUG010000014.1:0-7267 GCA_021443285.1 Bacteroidaceae bacterium | reverse complement strand
GTTTCTCGGTGCGCCCCGTCTCAGAATAAGCATCCAATTCACTATAAATAACAGACTACAGTCAAGAATCCTGCTGAAACCTTCGGTAATCTATCCAGAAACGGACGGTTCCCAAAGGCTTCAAGCACATTTTGAGAAAAAGACGACCGATATCGGATAGGAATCATTGCGATAGTTTTGGTCATCACAGACATTGTTCTGCGATTTGTGTAATAGTCATTTTATGAAAGAATGGTATGACTCCAACGACCGCCTGCTCGTTCACACCAGCGGTTCTACGGGCGAGCCGAAGCCGATGTGGGTGGAGAAAAGGCGGATGGCGGCATCGGCAAGGAAAACCTGCGCGTTTCTCGGACTGCATGAGGGCGACACCGCACTGCTCTGCATGCCCACCGACTACATAGCGGGCAAGATGATGATAGTGCGCGCCATAGTCTGCGGACTGCGGCTGACGAGGATTGCGCCCACAAGCCATCCCCTCTCCGATGTCGGGGAGGATGGTTTCGACTTTGTGGCGATGGTGCCTATGCAGGTGTATAACTCGCTGGAGGTCAAGGAGGAGAGGGAGCGGCTGATGCGCATACGCCACCTTATCATCGGCGGCGGCGCAATAGACGCGCATCTCGAAGAAGCCCTGCGCACATTCCCCAACGCAGTATGGAGCACCTACGGCATGACGGAGACGCTGTCGCACATAGCCCTGCGCAGGATAAACGGCAGTGAGGCGAGCCTCTACTACACCCCTATGGACGGCGTGTCGGTAGCATTAAACGCCGACGGATGCCTTGTGATAAACGCACCCGATGTGTGCGCCGAGACATTGGTAACCAATGATATAGCCGAGCTGTCCGCCGACGGGAAGCGGTTCCGCATCGTCGGCCGCAAAGACAATGTGATTTGCAGCGGCGGAATAAAGATACAGATAGAAAAAGTGGAGCGCCAGTTGATGCCCCACATACCCTTCCCCTTCATCATAACAAAATGCCCCGACCAGAAGTATGGCGAGGCTGTGGTGATGCTTATGCAGCAGGGCGACGAGGCGGTTGCAAATGAAATATGCCGCCAGCACCTCGACAAATACTGCGTGCCGCGGCATTACATCAACGTGGAGCAACTGCCGCAGACCGAAACGGGCAAGCCCGCTCGCAAGAAGGCGGAGGCGATGGCGCAGCGGAAGCTATCGTCCGTAATCGTTAAAATATAACTTGGTATGATTTAAGAAATGGTAATATAGAACCCACCTTTAACGATTACTGTAAAGTTTTCGGATTAGGTCGGGACGACCGATGCGGCGCAGCGACTGCTCTATCTCGCGGCGTTTCTCGCGCTGGTACCAGAAGAAATACTGCCTCTGTGCGTCCTTTTCGCGTGGAGACTTCGCGGAGAACACAGGCTCAAGGGTGTAGGGGTCAAGACCGGTGTACCATGTCTCGGTGGCTATTGTCATCGGTGTCGGCGTGAAGTCCTGCACCTGTTCGAGGTGGAAGTCAAGGTCTTTTGTTATGGCAGCCAGTTCCGCCATGTCCTCCTCCCGGCACCCCGGGTGGCTGCTTATGAAATAAGGGATAATCTGCTGTCGCAGGTTGTCCTCTTTGTTTATGCGGTCGAAGATGCGCTTGAAGTCCATGAACATCTTGAACGACGGTTTCCGCATTAGTTTCAGCACGCGGTCGGAGGTGTGTTCCGGCGCAACCTTCAGTCGTCCGCTGACGTGCCGGCGTATCAGTTCGCGGGTGTATTCGCGTGCCGCACGGTCGGTTTTCTCATCGCCCGACTGGTGAAGCAGCAGGTCATAGCGCACGCCTGAACCGATGAAGCTCTTCTTCACTTCGGGCAGACGGTCAACGGCGCGATATAGTTCGAGCAACGGGGTGTGGTCGGTGTTGAGGTTCCGGCAGATGCGGGGGTGCATACATGACGGGCGTTTGCACTTTTCGCAGATGCTCCTGTCCTTTCCCCCCATCATATACATATTTGCAGCAGGCGCACCGAGGTCGGAGAGGTAGCCTTTGAAGCATGGCATCTGCACCACCTTCTTCACCTCCCTGAGAATGCTTTCCCTGCTGCGCGAGGCGATGAACTTGCCCTGATGCGCAGAGATAGTGCAGAAGGAGCATCCGCCGAAACATCCTCGATGGATGGTTACGGAGTTGCATATCATGTCGTAGGCAGGTATGCGCTTGCCCTTGTACTTCGGATGCGGCAGTCGGGTGAAGGGCAGTTCATACACCGCGTCAAGGGCTTCGGTGGTCATCGGCGGATATGGTGGATTGACTATAACCACCTTATCGCCAACAGCTTGCAGCAGTCGCTGCGCATGAATCTTGTTGCTCTCCTCCTCGATATGACGCACATTCTCCGCCTGCGCCCGCTTGCTCTTCAGGCAGTCCTCGTGCGAACGTAGGAGTATGTCGCTGTCGGTTATGCCTCCGGGTATGCTGTCGCGTTTGGCTACGAAGACGGTCTGGGGCAGTTCGGTGATTTCCCCTATCTTCCGACCTTCGAGCAGTGCGCGGCAGAGTGCGGTGTTCACCTGCTCGCCCATGCCGTAGGTTATCATGTCGGCACCCGAAAGCAGCAGTACGGACGGCAACAGCTTGTCCTGCCAGTAGTCGTAGTGCGTGAGTCGGCGCATGGAAGCTTCTATGCCTCCAAGCACCACAGGCACATCGGGATAAAGCTCCTTCAGTATCTTCGTATATACAATGGTGGGGTATTCCGGTCGGCAGTCGTGCCTTCCGTCGGGAGAATAAGCGTCCTCACTGCGCAGACGCCGGGCGGCGGTGTATTTGTTCACCATGGAGTCCATACACCCCGGCGCAATGCCGAAGAACAGTCTCGGTCTGCCCAGTTTCTTGAAGTCGCGGTAGTCGCCGTGCCAGTCGGGCTGTGGAACAATCGCCACTTTCAGCCCTATATTCTCCAGGACACGCCCTATGACCGCCGCCCCGAAACTGGGGTGGTCCACATAGGCGTCAGCGGAAAAAAGTATGACATCGAGTTCATCCCATCCCCTCAGTTCAAGCTCCTTCCTGGTGGTGGGGAGGAAATCTGTGAGTAAGGGGGGGTTACTGCTGCTGCTCATTCTCCCACTCCACGTATGCCAGCACCAGCTTGTGCAGGCCGAAAGCCTTCATATTGAGGTTATATATCACATCGAACGCAAGGTTCATGAGGTTCTTCCTTTCCTCTGGTTCTGTTGTAGATTCAAGCAGAGAACGGAGGTTGAGCTGCAGACGTTCAAGGACGGAATCGTCGATGAAGCCGTTGCTGTCCACAAGGTTTTTCAACAGGGAATACTTCCGCAGGGTAAGCAGATGCTGTGTGGTTACGGCAATGGAACGAGTGCCGCGCTCGTTGGCTTGTATGAGCTTCATAATGGCGGGGTATTTATCCGAGAGTAAAGATATTATAGGAAGTGGAGTTAAAGTGGAGTTAATGTGGAGTTAATGTGGAGTTAAAGTGGGGTTAATGTGGAGTTAAAGGGAAGGTAAAGAGGAGTTAAAGTGACATTACCTTTCTGCGCAGAAGTCATTTGTCACTTTAACTCCACTTTAACTCCACAATAACTCCTCTTCACTACATTAAAAGTAATCTCCATATTCTCTAACCCACTATTGAAAAGAGTTAATATGGGGAATAGAGGGTTTCTGTGGGAAGGCTTTCGCCGCCATCGTTTATGGCTGCTACCTTGAAGCGGTAGGATGTGCCGGGCTTGGGCGCAAATGCTATGGCGTTTCCGCTGACTACCGTACCGTTGTCGTAGTCGCCGTTGGCAGTGGCTATATATACAATGTACGCGCGAGGTTCTGACGTAGGCTCATTGATGTCCGGCTGTCCTGCCCACTGCACCTGTAGTCTGCCGTCGTCGAGCAGGAAGGCGTTGAGGGCTGTCGGCGGCAGGGGCTGCACAACAGCATTCAGACCATGTCGCTCGGCAATGAAGTGCAAGATGGTCTTGTATATGCTGCGCGCCACAGTGAAGCGGAACTCCGGGTCGTGTCCTCTGTCCATGTCTGCCGGGTTTTCGTGGGACAGCACCTCAAGAATGGCGGAAGGCACCTGCGCCACACGGCTTTCCCCGTAGTTCTTGTCCCACACCCCACGCTTGTTCCAGTTGCCATAGCGGTTGATGATGTCCTTATAGACATTGTTCTGAAGCATGGTGGCGAACTCCTTTGACAGCGTGCGCGACGCTCCTGTAGCCAGACGCCCATCGTTGTGGTTGGTGGTGCAGATGGCAAGACTTCCTATATACGAGCCATCCTTCTTCAGACCTGCATCGGAATGTATTGCCAAAGCAAGCTCTAAGGGTACGCCCAAGCCGCCCTCCTTAGGGTTGAAGCACGAACCGCCCGCAAGCCAGTTCACCATCTTCGGGCGTGTGAGTATGTCGTCCTTATAGTCGTCCTTGTGCTTGAAGCGGTTCCATACGGAGTCGGGTGCGCCATACCACTGTGCGCTGTAACGTGCCGCCTCAAGGCACCGCGGCTGACCACTCACAGACTCGCCCCTCACATTTCTGCCCATGCCTCCGCCAAAGCGGACTGCACCAGCCGTTACATAGCCCTTGTTTTCGCTCACATTAGACAGCGTAACGCAGTTGCGCGACGACTGCCCGGCCTCGAACTCGAATGTGCCGAGATATACCCATGTGCCCTGTCCCATAGTCTGGTTTACGGTGAAAGATGTGGCACTGCCGCCGTGAAAGACGGTGTATTGGGCGTCGGGAATGTTCTTGTTGCCGTATTTCGGATATGACACATACACCGCGTATCTGCCATTCCTTTTTATGTCAGGCACATATTGCAGCTCGCACTTCTTCTTTTTGTGCGCCTTCACCATCATTGTCGTTCCGTAGTTGAAGGGATGGTCATGGTCGTCGTAATAGCGTTTTGTATCGCCAAAGCCTGCCATCGGGCAGTCTTCCCACTCCGCAAATATGTTGTACGGTCTGCCCCTGTTCACGATTATCTCGTCCGTCTGCTCGTCCCTCTCACGCGGCGTGAACACATTCGCCCCGGCATTCTCAAGCATCGGTATGAGGTAAGGCACCACAATGGTCCTCGTGAAGAGGTCCTCGCGGGTGTCGTTCATGTACGGTCGCTGCCACTCCCACTTCTGCTTCTTCACATTGTAGTACATGCCGTGGCTCTGCCACACGGCTATGTGCTTGTTGTCCAGGCCTTTTGAAACAGCAAACGGCCGCGAGGTGTTCTTCACCCACGACCGTCCCTCATATTGGGGATAACCCTGAAAATACGATACCACAACATATTTCTTACTTCCACAAGAGGCAAGAAACAGAACAATGACCGTATATAAAAAAAACTTGATACGCTCTATTCGCATATAAAGTTGTTGGGCTTCTTGCCCTTTACTCCCTTGTAATAGCTCTTAATCTCCCGGAAGTCTTCCTCCACATTTCCCGTAGGACGGAACGTCTTTGTACACCTTATGAGTTTCTTCTCAAAGTCGAGTGACGCGAGAAGGATTGGGATATCCGCTCCCATGGCGATGTAGTAGAATCCCTTCTTCCAGTCTTTCACGGGGCGGCGTGTGCCTTCCGGGGTTATGCAGAGGGCGAACTTGTCCGCCTTCTTTGCAGCCTCGGTTATGGCCTCCGTCATGCTTGTGTGCTTCTGCTGGTTTACTGGAATGCCCCCTATCTTGCGGAAGATGGGGCCCAGCGGCCAGAAGAACCATTCCTTCTTCATCATGAAGCCTATCCTCATGCCCTCTGCCAAGGCAAAAAGCTCGCCGAGGATGAAGTCCCAGTTGCTGGTGTGGGGCGCAAGGGCGATGATGAACTTCTGCGGAAACTCAACGGTTATCTCCTTCCGCCAGCCCATGAGGTTGTACAATATGCAGGAGAAGAGCTTCATTTTATGCGGTTGTTCTCAGGAAACACTACAGAAGGCTTGAAATGCTTCGCCTCCTCAAAATCCATCTGCGCATACGACATGATAATCACCACGTCGCCCACCTGGCATTTTCTTGCAGCCGCACCATTGAGGCAGACACATCCCGAACCGCGCTCGCCCTTTATGATATAGGTCTCTATGCGTTCCCCGTTGTTATTGTTCACTATATGGACTTTCTCTCCGGGAATGAGATTTGCCGCGTCCATAAGGTCTTCGTCTATTGTTACACTGCCCATATAGTTAAGGTTTGCTTCCGTAATCTTCACGCAGTGCAGTTTGCTCTTTATTACCTCTATCAGCATCTTTCTTTTTTTGTGTTTGTCGAAAAATATTGGACTAATACTTCAACTATTCTTTCACATTACTCAGTTCTCTTTCTTATAGCAGATGTGGTCAATGAGTCTGACGGGCTTCTTACCGCAATAGACTGTTATGCAGCCCACCACATGGCTTGCCTCGTCCCATGTGGACACATCAAGGAGCGTCTCTCCGTTGACTATCGAGTAATATTCCACGTCAAGCCCGTCGGTGGCGTTTATTGTATCCACCACATAGTCGTGTGTCTCCTTCACCGAATGGCTTTTCGCGTAGTCTGTGCTCGCCTTGAGTGTCTCGAAAATCTTCGGTGCAACAGCCTTCTCATCGGGTGAAAGCAGTGTGTTGCGCGATGAACGGGCAAGTCCGTTCTCCTCTCTGACTATCGGACACTCCACTATCTCCACCTTCAGTCCAAGGCTCTTCACCATAGCCTTCACCACGGCAATCTGCTGGAAATCCTTCTCGCCAAAGTATGACTTGTCGGGCTTCACGATGTAGAACAGGCGGCTCACCACCTGGCACACGCCGTTGAAATGGCCCGGGCGGTGTGCGCCCTCCATCACCGTAGATACAGGCGGAAACTCAAACTGCCTTGTATCCGGCTCAGGATATACGTCGGCTACGGACGGCGCAAAGACATAAGTGGCACCACACTGCTCAAGAAGCCGGCAGTCGGCGTCAAGGGTGCGGGGATATGTCTGCAAATCCTTCGCATCGTTGAATTGTGTGGGATTGACAAAAACAGAAACGACAGTGACATCGTTCTCGGAAACAGAGCGCCTTACCAGTGAGGCATGACCCTCATGAAGCGCTCCCATCGTCGGCACAAGACCGACAGTCTTATTGGCTTTTCTCTCGCCGAAAAGGGCGTTCTGAAGCGAAACTATTGAATGAAATACTTCCATTTTTCACATATAAAGCGCGGCAAAATTACTCGTTTTCAGTTTAATATATGTAAATATTGTTTAAAAAGAGTCATAAAAATGCAGCCTTTCTGCAAAAACATCAACAAACAGACGCAGCAA
>JABUUG010000149.1:5079-8846 GCA_021443285.1 Bacteroidaceae bacterium | reverse complement strand
AGTAAGCAAGAGCAATGAAAACTTGTTTTCGTATTGCCGAGCGTGAGCATATTATCCAATTCTGCATATATCCACTGATATGAACAAGGAATTGCCGACCGCCAGTTTCCGCCACAAGACGGATATACAGATACGCTTCAACGACATTGACCGCTTTGGGCATGTGAACAACAACTCGTACTTTGAGTATTACGACATCGGGAAAGAAGGGTATCTGACAGAGGTCTTGAAGGTTGATATGCGGACACAGAACATAATACCTGTTGTGGCGAATATTAACGCCGACTTCTTCCTGCCCGTATTCTTTGATGACCCGATACAGGTGGAAACCGCTATAGTTCATTTGGGTAAGAAGAGCTTCACTCTGCTACAGCGGGCGGTGAACAAGCAGACCGGAGGAATAATCGGGCAGTGCTCTACGGTGATGGTGTGTTTCAACTCAGAAACACAAATGCCGGAGGAAATGCCCCAAGAATTCAGGAAGGCTATATCAGAATACGAAAAGGATAACCTTGAACATTCTTGATTTTCGTGGATGACGCTCCGAATACGGTGACTCTCAGATAATAAAGTTTCAGAATATAATAGGCCCCCCACTGATACGGGAAGTCAGTGGGGGGCTTATATTTGGGTATTGTCTTGTAGGCTATCCGCCGCTTGTCAATGAAGACAAGCGGCGGATTTTACTTGTATGAAAGAATCGTCTTTTACTTTGACCAGTCTTCGTTAGCCTTACGAACGTAAGAGTTGTAACGAATCTGTGCCATCTTCTTTGCCTCGTCGAAGAGCTCCTGTGCCTCGTTTGGATAAGCCTTCTTTACAGAGAGGTAGCGCACTTCGCCTTCGAGGAAGTCCTGGAACTTATCCCACTGTGGCTCTTTTGAGTCGAGTGAGAATGGGTTCTTGCCTTCTTCGGCGAGCAGTGGGTTGTAGCGCCAGAGGTGCCAGTAGCCGCATTCTACAGCCTTAGCCTCTTCTGCCTGGCTCTTGCCCATACCGCCCTTTGCCTTGAGTCCGTGGTTGATACATGGTGCGTAGGCGATGACGAGTGATGGTCCTGGGTAAGCCTCTGCCTCGCGGAATGCCTTGAGTGTCTGAGCCTGGTCAGCACCCATTGCTATCTGTGCGACATATACATAGCCGTAGGTTGTGGCAATCATACCGAGGTCCTTCTTGCGTACACGCTTGCCCTGTGCGGCAAACTGTGCGATAGCGCCGAGAGGAGTAGCCTTTGAAGCCTGACCGCCGGTGTTAGAGTAAACCTCTGTGTCGATAACGAAGATGTTCACGTCCTCACCAGAAGCGATGACATGGTCGAGACCGCCGTAGCCGATGTCGTAAGAAGCACCGTCGCCACCGATTATCCACTGTGAACGCTTAACGAGATAGTGGTCGAGAGTCTTGAGCTCAGAGCAGATTGGGCAGCCCTTTGCTGCGTTCTCTGCGATGAGTGGCTTGAGCTTGGCTGCTGCTGCCTTTGAAGCCTCAGCGTCGTCTTTTGCTGCAATCCATTCCTGAGCTGCTGCCTTGTATTCCTCAGAGCACTTTGGAGATTCCATCATCTGCTGGAGGAGGAGTACGACGCGCTCCTTCATCTTCTTGTTACCGATGTGCATACCGAGACCGAACTCGCAGAAATCCTCGAAGAGAGAGTTGTCGAATGCCGGACCCTGTCCCTGTGCGTTCTTTGTGTAAGGTGTAGAAGGTATTGAAGCTGAATAGATTGAAGAGCAACCGGTAGCGTTAGCCACCATCTGACGGTCGCCGAAGAGCTGTGAGATGAGCTTGACATAAGGAGTCTCACCGCAACCAGAGCAAGCGCCGGAGAACTCGAAGAGAGGAGTAGCGAACTGTGAGTTCTTTACGTTAGACTTGATGTCAATGAGCTGCTGCTTTGTCTTGACATTCTTTGTGAGGTAGTCGAAGTTTGCAGCCTCTGTAACACCCATTGTGCTTGTCGGGTCGAATGCCACCATCTTGAGAGCCTTGAGCTTAATCTTGTTGCCTTCAGCATCCTTGCCAGGCTTGCCAGGACAAACATCAGCGCAGTTGCCGCATCCGAGACAGTCGAGCACACTTACCTGCATGCGGAAGTGCATACCCTTCATTGCTGCCGGAGCCTTCATTTCGCGTGTTGTTGCGCTGAAGCCCTTGAGTTCCTCGTCGTCGAGAACGAATGGACGGATACTTGCGTGAGGACATACATAAGAGCACTGGTTACACTCGATACAGTTCTCCGGGTTCCACTCTGGTACGAATGCTGCCACACCGCGCTTCTCGAATGCTGCTGTGCCGTTCATCCAGCTACCGTCAACAGTGTCGAACTTAACGAAATCGGAAACCTTGAGGTCGCCGCCGAGCTGTGCGTTGATAGGACGAACAAGTTCCTTAACGAATGCTGGTGCGTTGTCAGCCTTTGGAGCATCGTCTGCGAGGCTTGCCCATGCAGGGTCAACAGTGAGAGTCTTGTATTCGCCACCGCGGTCGATAGCCGCATAGTTCTTGTCAACAACGTCCTGTCCCTTCTTTCCGTAAGACTTGAGGGCAGCTGACTTCATCTTCTCAACAGCGAGTTCCACTGGGATAACCTCTGTGATGCGGAAGAATGCCGACTGGAGGATGGTGTTTGTGCGGTTGCCGAGGCCAATCTCCTGTGCAATCTTTGTTGCGTTGATGTAGTAAACGGTGATGTTGTTCTCTGCGAAGTAACGCTTTACCTTGTTAGGAATGAAGTTCACGAGCTCGTCGCCCTCGAAGATTGTGTTGAGGAGGAACTGTCCGTTCTTCTGCAGACCGCGTGTAACATCATACATGTTCAGGTAAGCCTGAACGTGGCAAGCCACGAAGTTAGGAGTGTTTACGAGATATGTGGAGTGTATTGGAGTGTCGCCGAAACGCAGGTGAGAGCAGGTGAAACCTCCCGACTTCTTTGAGTCATAAGAGAAGTAAGCCTGGCAGTACTTGTCTGTGTTGTCGCCGATAATCTTAACTGAGTTCTTGTTTGCACCAACAGTGCCGTCAGCACCGAGTCCGAAGAACTTGGCCTCGAATGTGCCCTTTCCACCGAGTGCCATTTCAGCAACCTTTGGAAGTGAAGTGTTTGTAACATCGTCAACGATACCAACAGTGAAGTGGTTCTTTGGAGTGTCGAGAGCGAGGTTGTTGAATACAGAGATAATCTGTGCTGGTGTTGTGTCGAATGAACCGAGTCCGTAGCGGCCGCCGACGATAACTGGGCGGTCCTCTACATCGTAGAATGCATCCTTAACATCGAGGAAGAGAGGCTCGCCGTTTGCTCCCGGCTCCTTTGTGCGGTCGAGTACGGCAATCTTCTTCACTGTCTTTGGAGTAGCCTCGATGAGGTGCTTTACAGAGAATGGACGATAGAGGTGAACGGAAATCATACCCACCTTCTCGCCGTTAGCGTTGAGGTAGTCGATAGCCTCGCGTGCAGCCTCTGTAGCGGAACCCATGAGGATAATCATGCGGTCGGCATCCTCTGCTCCATAGTATGAGAAGAGGTGGTACTCGCGACCAGTAATCTTAGAAAGTTCGCCGAGGTACTTCTCTACTACTTCTGGCACAGCATCGTAGTAAGGGTTGCATGCCTCGCGGTGTGTGAAGAATGTCTCCGGGTTCTCGGCTGTACCGCGTGTCATTGGGCGTTCTGGAGAGAGCGCACGGTCGCGGAAACGCTTTACAAACTCCTCGTTTACGAGTGGACGAACGTCCTCCATGTCGAGGCACTCAATCTTGTGGTACTCGTG
>JABUUG010000149.1:0-4934 GCA_021443285.1 Bacteroidaceae bacterium | reverse complement strand
TGATGGTCGCCGAAGATACAGAGTGAGTGAGAGGCGAGAGTACGGGCGGAAACATCGAATACGCAAGGGATGAGTTCGCCGGCAATCTTGTACATGTTAGGAATCATGAGGAGCAGACCCTGAGATGCGGTGAAAGTTGTTGTCAGTGCTCCTGCCTGAAGAGAACCGTGAACTGCACCCGCAGCACCTCCCTCTGACTGCATTTCCTGAACGAGGACGTTCTGTCCCCAGAGATTCTTACGTCCTTTGGCTGCCCAGTCGTCTGTGTGTTCAGCCATTGGTGAAGACGGTGTGATAGGATAGATGGCAGCTACCTCCGAGAACATATAGCTCACGTGAGCGGCAGCCTCGTTACCATCACAAGTGATGAATTTTTTTTCTTTAGCCATTTTGTTTTAAGATTATTGATTATGGATATTTGTTGTTTGTGAATGTTTGTGTGCGGTTGGTTTGGGGGAAGATTCCGTTATGCCGTTATTCCGGAACATTCCGGAATGGATTCAGTATAAGAATCCGAGTATCCAGATGGGAATCATGTTGCTTGCTCCGATGTCGGTGTTGTATCTGAAATAGAGTGTGGACTTGTCCATCCTCACCTTGTTCTGCCTTTTGGCATCAATCACCCGGAATTTCCTCTCTTTGTTTATCAGGAAAAACTTCTCGTGTGCGGGCTGGCTTATCTTATGGTCCTTCCACAGGCAGTTCACGGCAAATGTCTCCATTATCTCCTGTACCTCAGCGTTTATGGGGTAAATGGCATAAAGGAGGTTTGAGTTGTGGAGCAGTACCCTGGATGGCTTCTTCGGGAAGACCTCATCGGGAGAGTGCAGCATATTGATGAGGCGTGCGTCGGCAAGGTTCTTCACATAGTTCATCACCGTTGCGCGCGATGTCTCGATGTCTTCTGCGAGTTTGCTGATGTTGGGCGCCTTGCTTGTGTCGAGTGCCAGCTCGTAGAAAAGCTTTTTGATTCGGGTGAGGTATTTCAGCTCTATCTGCTTTATGACGAGTATGTCGACCTCTATCATCATGCTCATCGTCTTGAGAAGGTTTTCGGAATAGTTCCTTTTCTCAAGAAAGAAAGGATAGAATCCGTGGTGCAGATAGTTGAAGAAATGTATTGAGGGTGTTACGATGGTAGAAATCTGTCGTGTTATGGACTCATGGTTTTTGAGAATCTCCTCAAATGTGAATGTCGGCAGCTTCTGCCCGGTTATAGCCATAAGGTATTCCCTGAAAGAAAGCCCCCTGAGGTTATAGCTGTTCACGATGCCTCCTATTTCGGGATTTTCCTCCTTGAGCCTCATTACGCTTGAGCCGGTAAAGACTATTTGCAGCGAAGGGTACTTGTCGTAGCATTCCCTGAGCTGCCTGCTCCAGTTGGGCATCTTGAAAACCTGGTCTATAAGCAGCACCTGCCCTCCGTCTTCTACATATTTCCCTGCGAAATCCACAAGGGTGTGCCCCTGAAAGTAAAAGTTGTTGAGGTTTATGTAGAGGCAGTGCCTGTTGGCAGGACCATAATTCTCTTTGGCATATTGCAGAAGGAACGTTGTCTTGCCTACTCCGCGCGTGCCTTTGATGCCTATCAGACGTGCAGTCCAGTCTATTTCGTCGCTAAGGTATCTGCGCAATGGAGCGTTGACATGTTCAACCAAATACTTATGAGTCCTGTAGAATGTTTCCATGAATCAGATGCAAATGACAAATAGTGAATGGCCTCTCAATCCACTATTAATGAGCGCAAAGTTAGTTTTATTTTCTTATTTGCAAGGTATAGATAGCATTTTTTGAACATAATCCGAAAAATATCCGAAGAAAATGTTGATATATGGCTTAAATGTGTATCTTTGCACACGTATTTTATAATGCCTTAATAATATCATTTGGAGTGCGTTGCCTCCGCCATTAAAAACACAGAGCTTTTTTCAGGACGTACTGCCACCACTCCGTGCACATGCGCGCATGGCTCTCAAAAAAGTGGTTTTTTTGTCCTGTGGAAAAGCCATACCTTTTCCCTTTTATGAAACTTCATATCTTTAATCCCGAACATGACATCAGTTTGGCATTGAACCAGTTTCGTTTCACCCCGTCCAACAATGTTGTCAGAATGCGCAAGGATTTGGCGTACATTCCGATATTATGGGCTGGCGAGGGCGACTATGTACTTGTGGATGATGTCGAGGCGGCTTACAGGTCGGCGGACAGGCTGCGCAACTACATAAAGCCCGGCGCACGCTTCATCGGGTACAACAGGCTAAAGTCTGTAATCAGGGAGAAGATAAGGTCGGGATTCTTTGATATCAAGGCTGAGCCGTGGGGATGGGACAAGGCGGTCGTCTATCAGTTGAAGTCCATGGGATGGCCTGAGGAGCATCTTCCCACCGACGACCAGCTCGACGAGATAAGGAATGTCTCCCACCGGCGCATGGCGAAGAAATTCCTCGACACGTTCAACGAAGATGGCGGCATAGTGTTCGATTCGGTGGAAACGTCCTCTGTTACGGACATCATGCAGTGGATAGACCGCTACGGCACCGTCATGCTCAAATCGCCGTGGAGCTGTAGCGGAAGGGGCGTGAAGATTGTGGATAAGGAAAGGCTTACCCCAACCGTTCTGAGGTGGGTGGAGAACACCATAGCCCAGCAGGGCAGCATAATGATAGAGCGTTACTACAACAAACTGCTCGATTTCGCCATGGAGTTCAATGTGGAGGAAGGTGTGGCAAAGTTTGTCGGCTATTCTGTTTTTGAAACTTGCGTTACCGCCTATTCCTCATCCATGATAGCTTCAGAAGACCACAAGCGCGAGATACTGGAACGCTATGCCTTCCCGAGTGCCATAGACGAGACAATGTCGCGCTGTGAGGACTATCTGTCGCAGGTGCTGCCCAAGGCCTACAGCGGTGCGGTTGGCATAGATATGATGATGATAAAGCACGAGGAGGGAGTGATGCTGCATCCGTGTGTTGAGATAAATGTAAGGCGCACGATGGGGCATGTCGCCCTTGCCCTTCCCGTGCCGGTACTTGAGCCTGAACGCCAGATGGTTATAGAAGTGGTGCGCAATTTTGCGCTGAGGGTCATATAGTCATTGCTTATTGATTAATGATTAATGCCGTGTGATATGACGCGTTTTTCTTCCTTTTCTTTTTTAGCACATTGCTTCTCTGTCTTCATCGCGCTCTTCTTCCTTTTCTTGTTTGCGCAGTCCGCTACTGTGTCCGCAGCTACTGCTGCGGATGAACAGAAAGGTGATGCCCATGTTTATACCAATCCCATCATCAACGCCGACTACTCCGACCCCGACGTCTGTGTCATAGGCGACGANAACGCCGACTACTCCGACACCGCCGTCTGTATCGTAGGCGACGACTATTACCTCACCGCCAGCTCTTTCGCCAATTCCCCTGGGCTGCCCGTCCTCCATTCCACAGATCTCGTAAACTGGGAGATTATAAACTATGCCATAGACAAAGTGCCGGGCGGGGGATATGACCTGCCGCAGCACGGCAAGGGCGTATGGGCACCGTCCATGCGCCACCATAACGGCGAGTTCTACATCTACTGGGGCGACCCCGACCAAGGCGTATATATGGTGAAGACGCGCGACCCGTACTCCAAATGGGAAGACCCCGTGCTCGTAATAAAGGGCAAGGGAATGATAGACACCACACCGCTTTGGGACGACGATGGCAGGTGCTACCTCGTGAATGCCTGGGCAAACTCACGCAGCAGGTTCGCTTCGGTGCTCACGGTGCGCGAGATGTCGCCAGACGGTATGCGGCAGATAGGCAATCCCGTGATAGTATTCGACGGTAACGGCACGGAGAACCGCACTTGCGAAGGCCCGAAGTTCTACAAGCGCGACGGATGGTACTGGATAATGTGTCCCGCGGGGGGGGTGCCGACAGGCTTCCAACTGGCTATGCGGGCAAAGAGTCCGTACGGGCCATACGAGTGCAAAAAGGTGCTTGAACAGGGAAAGACCCCTATCAACGGCCCGCATCAGGGCGGTTGGGTGCATACCAAGTACGGCGAAGACTGGTTCATACACTTCCAGGACAGGGACTGGCTGGGACGTGTGTGCCACCTCCAGCCCGTAACATGGATAGACAACTGGCCCGTCATGGGTGAGAAACCGCGCGATAAATACACCGGGCAGCCCGTGATCACATACCGCAAGCCAAAGAGCAAGGGTGGTGTTTCCGTGAGGAAAATGCCAGTTTCAGACGACTTCAACTCCCCGACGCTCGGACTGCAATGGCAATGGAATGCAAACTACGACCAGACTTTCGGTATGCCCACCACACTCGGAGTGATGCGCATATACACATACAAGAACCCCGACAAGAGCCAGAACCTGTGGATGGTGCCAAACATACTGACGCAGAAGGCACCGGGCGAGAGCTTCTCCGCCACGGCAAAAATGGAGCTTACGGCAAAGGAGCAGAACCAGATGGGGGGAATGGTGATGTTCGGACGCGACTATTCCGCGCTGATGCTCAAAAGGGTGGGGGACTCCTTCCAACTCATCCGGCAGACCTGCATGGGCGCCGACAAGGGCAACCCGCCCGTAGAAACCATCCTCGAAACCCTTCCGCCGACATCCGCCGACAAGACCGACTATCAGCCCGCCCTACACATTATTATATATATAAGGATAACCGTGGAAAACGGCATGACCGCCTTCCACTATAGTCTCGACGGAAAGAAGTTCCAGCAGTGCGGCAGCCGTTTTGCTGCCCGCGAAGGAGTATGGGTGGGCGCAAAATTCGGCTTCGCCGCTTCTGAGCCATTCGCAGACGGAAAAACAAACCGCGGCTGGATAGATATCGACTGGATAAGGTGAACACCATGCGCTGACGCGCAAGGCACGGTGGTTTGTTATGTCTAAGTATGCCCTTTAGGTATGCTAAGTATGCCCTTTAGGT
>JABUUG010000148.1 GCA_021443285.1 Bacteroidaceae bacterium | reverse complement strand
TGCGGAATTTTTGGAGTGCGAAATAATTTGCGAGGGAGTAAAAGAGGGAGTAATTTTGCAGCAACAATTTAAAACATGGCGGTCATAGGTCATAGTTGGCTGTACCGCCTTTATACAAAGGAGGTGGCACTATGACTACACTATGACTACGAACAAAATAGGTATTGCTACCAATGTATTACTATTGTCATAGCACTATGACCTATGACACGAAAAGAAAAAAAATCCCGCTAAACCCTCGAAAATGAGCAAGGGACATAGAGGACAATAGAGGACAAAGGAAGAAAAAACCTCTTGTCCTCTATTTTTTTTGTGCCTGATATTCCTTACCTTTGCGGAATTTTCCTTGTGCGTAAACCGCTGATAATCAAAACGCAGCAAGACAGCAAACGCCCTTTTGCCGCCTATTGCTGTCTTGCTGCCTATTATACACAATAGCAAATCTTTTAGCGGTCTAACAAAAAGAACGGCGCGACTTGATTTCGCGACGTTCTTTTGTTTCATGTCGGGTGTTCTTTGCAGCGTCCGCTGGGTCATGGACAAGAGGCGTTATCCGTACCTCTTTTACGCTTTCGCACCGTTGATGAGGGGGCTACTTCTTCTTGCCGCCGCCGCATCCGCCTTTGCTTTTTCCTTTGCAAGCCATAGTAGTGTGGGTTTAGAGGGTTAATAATAGTGTGGCTTCACTTTCAGCCGTTTGGGGCGCATAGGCTTGACAAGGGACGTTACGACGATGTCGCGCGTCTCGTTCGCTTTCTGCTCCCATATCTGCCACTGGCTGTTGTCGGGCATTGCAAGAGCCATCCACTCCGCTACGCACTTATAAACCACATAGGAGTGTACGTTCTCTTTCAACTGCTTCAGACTTATCTCGCTGCGCTCAAATGGGAAATCGAGCGATATGATGAAAGCCTCCACATCACGCTGAATGTTGTCGCGTCCGCGCAGTTCGGTGAACTTCTGCGGCTCTATCGGCTCTTTCGCGAAAGGGAAGAGCAGGTCGTAGACCCCGAACATGAGGCGGTGGACGAGCCGCGTGATGATGTCGCGGTTTCCGTCCTCGGTGATGTCACGCAAGGTGTCGCGCTGAATGTCGCCGATGCTGTTGCTTTCAGCGGACACGGTGAGGCGGTCGCTGATTTCCTGAAGGAGTTCCTCGGTGTATATCTTTATTCTTGATTGCATTGGTTTGGGGATTGGGACGGCGCGACCGACTCGCACCGCGCTGATGGTTTATAATATGACGGCGTTATTACTGGAGCAGTCCGCTCTGCATGAAAGCCTCCACTATCTCGCTGCGTCCGCCGCTGTTCACCTCGGCTTCCACGCTGCGCTTCTTCGGGAAGACGAACTCCATCATCTTCAAGAACACGTCAAGGCGTTTCTCGGGCTTGTCTATGTTTCGGAAGTCGTTCCATAGACGGCTTTCAATCTCGCCCTTTTTCGTTTCCAAATCCTCGGTGCTGTATTTCTCAAAGATGTTGAGCATGATGTCCTCCATCAGTTCGGTTCGCCTGTTTCTGCTTCCTTTCGGACGACCGCCGTAGTTTCCTGACTGACCTTTCTCAAATGACATGATGATGATGATTTTGTGGCGTGTGCCGTTATTCTATAGTTGCGTTATCAGGTGGGGCTTGCATCTGCTGCATCTGCTGCATTTGTGCCATTTGCATCTGCTGCTGCTGCTGCTCTTGCTGCTGTTGCTGCTCCGCCTGCAGGTTGGCGAGTATCTTGTCGCCGAATGGGAACTCGCCGCTCTTGAGCATATTCTCAAATGAAATCCACCCAGCCTGTGTGCATTGCATGAGGAACTCGTTTGCAATCTGCCTGAACACTGGCGTAGCGGTGCTTTCGGCGATTGTGATGTCATACTCCAAATCCTTTATACGGCGCGGACTGACCTTTCTTTCAGCCCCCTGCCGTCCGACAATCTGGATAATCTTCTCGTCGTCGTAGTACTGCTGTATGTTCTTGCACCGCTTCTCCGCGCTCTTGCGCTTGAAAGCGTTGATGCGAGTGAGCAGTCCCTGAAGCGACACCGCCGCGTTCTGCGTCTGCTGCTGGTAGTACACGCCCGACACGCCGCTACCCACCGACTTGCCCTGCAAGGCTGCGTTCACGCCGCTGATGTCGTCGAAGAACGACTTCTCCATGTTGATGAGGCTTGTCATCTCCACTTGGTTCGTCTGGCTTGTTATCTGCCGCGGCATATTGTCAAAGCCCGCTTTCGGCTTGAACACGAACACGCCCGCTGGTTTCGCCCAGATGTCGGCGATGTCCTCAATGCTCATGCCAGTACCCTCAAGAGCCGTCTCGGGGACGGCGAGCAGTCCCTTTGCAGACGCTCTCATTATGTAGTCGTTGAGGTTCACAAGGCGGTTCACATACCGCTGAATATCGACCATGTCCTTAACGAAGGAATGGATTTCGCCGTTCACGAATGGGTGGAAGACGAAGATGTAGGGGTGTTCGCCGTGTTCGTAGGGCGTTTCCCCCTGCCAAAGCACCTCTCCAGTGGGTGCAAAAAATCTGTAGTACCATATCTCTTCCTCAAACCAGCCGTCCGTTGAGCCGTTCGGCATGATGACCGGTATGATTAGTTTGCTTTGCGCCTCCTCCGGGTCAACGCCCATTTCCATGCGCTCCTGAAGCCGTGCCGCGTTCACATCGTCCACAAGTTCCTTGCGCTCGTTCGGGCGGCATACGAAGAGTTCGCCGGTGAGTTGGTCGTGGAACTGGTAACGCTCGCGATGCTCCCTGCTCCACACCTCAATCAGTCGGCACTTCTCATGTTCGTCGGGCATGAGGAACGATGTGTTTATGTGCTTGCGCTTGCCGAAGCGGTGGGCGCATTCAAGTATGTTGGCTTCTCTTGCCGCGTAGGCATAGACCTCGGAAAGGTGCTGCTTCTCCTGACTGCTGCGAGCCATTGAAAGGAGTTGCCCCCATGTGAGGTCCAGCACCTCCCCGACCATTGAGCAGTCCGTTCCGCGTGGATCCTCCATGTCGGAGTTGATGAAGAAGCGTCGTGGGTTCACATACATCTGCCAGCAGTCGACCTTTCCGTTGCTCGGGTTGCGTCCGTACCGCTCCTTTGCGAGCCATGCGCCGCCTATCACGCCCTCCTCCACGATGGTGGTGTCAAGAAGCACCTGCTCGTTGATGTCGTTGGTGAACTGGTAGAGAATGGTGAGGTTTTCCGCGTCGACGGCTTCCTCGCGGTCTTTCGCCGCGCATACAGGCGCGCTGTTCTGGTTGAGGAACATGCCCTGCACGGTGTTTGTCGTCTTGCGTATCATGTTGTGTATGATGTTCGCGTAGCCTTTCCGCTGCATTATCTCGCCCTCTGTAGCCGTCCTTCCGTGTTCGTCCCTTACAATGTCGTTGAGTTGGTCTCCGTAGTTGTAGCGCATACAGCGCGTGAACTCTCGGCGGAAGTTCTCCATTGCGGAAAAGCACTGCTCCGCACGGAAGAACACCTGCGCCTCACGGTCTGATATGCTGAAATTCGGGAATTGTCGTCTCATTTTATCTTTTTTGTTTGCTGCAAAATTGGGCAAAATTTTTTTTCTGATGCGTATATCTCCGCACTTTATGGGGTGAAAAGAAGAACGGCGCGAGTAAATCGCGCCGTACGGAAACAACAAAAACAAGTGAGGTGGGTTCTATAAATTAGTTCCCCCACAATTAAATCATTAATAGGTTTATGCTTGGCTTGGTCATTTTGAGTTTTTTATCGGCATCTTTTCTTCCATTTTGTAACAAAAGATGTTATCTATCGTTACAAAATGAAAGC
>JABUUG010000147.1 GCA_021443285.1 Bacteroidaceae bacterium | reverse complement strand
GGGTATTTGTTCACGAACAGGCGCACCACGTGGCTTCCGATAAAGCCCGCACCGCCGGTAATAACAATATTTCTTTTCATACGCATCATGGTCTTTTTATCAATAAATTTTACTTATTTGAATTATAATCTTTGAGACAGGGATAAGTCAGATAAGTCAGATTTATTGATTGTCTTTTTGTCAATAAATTTTACTTATTGGACTTATATTTTCTTTGTGTCTTTGATAAGTTTAATAAGTCAGATTTACTGACCTTTATTTAGTGAGGTTATTGATACAAACTTTTAATGATTTCGTCCAATACGGCACTTTTATGCCGAATGTCTCTTTGATTTTCGTCTTGTCGAGGACTGAGTATGAAGGACGAACGACTGGTGAAGGGAACTCACTGCTGTGGCAGGGCTGTATGTCGCACGTCGTGTTGCCGACATATTCGGCTATCATCTTCGTGAAGTCGTACCATGAGCAGACGCCCTCGTTGCTGAAATGGTATATGCCGCCGTGTGCCCATTCGTCAGCAGACTTATAGTCGGCAATCACCGCGCAGATGGCATTGGCGAGGTCGAGGGCGTAGGTCGGTGTGCCCACCTGGTCGAACACCACCTTCAGCATGGGTTTCGTGGCGGTCAGGTTCATCATTGTCTTCACGAAATTCCTGCCGAACTCGCTGTATAGCCATGCCGTGCGTATTATAGCGTGCTTGCAGCCCGTGGCGATGATGTTCTGCTCGCCGTGCAGCTTCGTCAGCCCATACACACCCGTCGGCGTGCCTGTCTGGTCCTCCTTGCATGGCGTGTTGTACGGTTCCTTGCCGAAGACATAGTCGGTGGAGATGTGTATCAGCAGACCGCCCGTCTCCTTCATCGCTGTGGCGAGGTTCTTCGGTGCGTCGGCGTTAAGCTTCTCCGCCAGATCCCGGTTTGTCTCCGCCGCATCCACATTGGTGTATGCCGCACAGTTCACGATGCAGTCCACCGCCTTCTCCCTCACTATCTGCCGCACAGCATCGATGTCGGTGATGTCGAGCATCGTCGTCTCACAGCCCTCCGCCTCCACCACATCGGTGAACACGAAGCTGTCCGCCATCTCCTTCGCGACAATGCGCATCTCATTGCCCAACTGCCCGTTGGCGCCTGTTACAAGTATGTTCATGCTTATTGAGGGGAAGAGTTAAGGAAGTAAGGGAGTTAAGGGAGTCAAAGACATTACCTTACAAGACTTATTCTCCAGAAAAGTCATATGTCTTTAACTCCTTTGACTTCTTTAACTCCTTTAACTCCCCCAAATCCCCTTTAACTATATTAATATTAATCAGTCCAGGTTGGAGCATCCCGTCTCCTTTATCTCATCAATCACCTTCAGCAGATACTGCCCGTACTGGTTCTTTATCATCGGCTGCGCCAGCTCGCGCATACGCTCTTCGGTTATCCATCCTCTGCGGTAGGCGATGCCTTCGAGGCAGGCTATCTTCAGTCCCTGGCGTTTCTCCAAGACCTCGATATATGTGGATGCCTCGGAGAGCGAGTCGTGCGTGCCAGTATCGAGCCATGCGAAGCCACGTCCGAGCGTCTGCACCTTCAGCTCCCCGTCGTTCAGGAACTGCTGGTTCACGGTGGTTATCTCATACTCGCCACGCGCTGACGGCTGAATGCTTGCAGCCACATCCACCACCTTGTTCGGATAGAAGTACAGTCCCACCACGGCATAGTTGCTCTTTGGCTTGGCCGGCTTCTCCTCAATGGAGAGGCAGTTGCCCTGTCTGTCGAACTCCGCCACGCCGTAACGCTCCGGGTCAGACACCCAGTAGCCGAACACCGTAGCCTTCTTCTCCTCTTCTGCCGTGCGCACAGCCTCCTTCAGCATCCTTGTGAAGCCCACGCCGTGGAAGATGTTGTCGCCTAAAACGAGGCAGGCGCAGTCGTCGCCGATAAACTCACGCCCTATCGTGAACGCCTGTGCCAGTCCGTCGGGCGAAGGCTGTTCGGCATACGAGAAGCTCACGCCGTAGTCAGACCCGTCGCCGAGCAACCGCCTGAAGCCCGGCAGGTCGTGCGGAGTGGATATTATCAGTATGTCGCGTATGCCGGCAAGCATCAGCACACTGATAGGGTAATACACCATCGGCTTGTCATATATAGGCATCAACTGCTTCGATATGCCCTTGGTAATAGGATACAGGCGCGTACCACTGCCGCCTGCCAACACAATGCCTTTCATCTTGAATATTGGTTAATGGTTATTGGTTAATGGTTAATTCGGGGCGAAAGCCCGAAGCCTTGAAATATCGGAAATTCGAGAAGCCGGATAATCCAGAAAACCCGGAGAGTCCGGAAGCCATCTTCATCTTCACTCAAACGGCGTTACGAAGTCCTTCAGCAGCTCGTGCTTCATATCCTTCTCCGAGAGCAGCACCTTGTCTGCCGGTATGCGCCAGTCTATGCCGAGCGAGTCGTCGAGGATGCTTATGCCGCCTTCCGACTGCGGGGCGTAGTAGTTGTCGCACTTGTACTGGAACACCGCCGTCTCCGAGAGTACGGCGAAGCCGTGTGCGAAGCCCTGCGGCACGAAGAACTGCCTGTGGTTATCCTCCGTCAGCTCCACGGCGACGTGCTGCCCGTATGTGGGGCTGCCCTTGCGTATGTCCACCGCCACATCGAGCACCGCTCCCTTCACGCACCTCACCAGCTTGCTCTGTGTGAATGGCGGTCGCTGGAAGTGCAGGCCGCGCATCACGCCGTAGGACGACATGCTCTCGTTGTCCTGCACAAACCTCACGGGCTTCACCTTCTCGTCGAACTCCCTCTGCGAGAACGACTCGAAGAAATAGCCGCGCGCATCGTTGAACACCCTCGGCTCTATTATCACCACGCCCTCTATCTCCGTCTTTATTATCTCCATGCGTCAATCCGTATTTTCGCGCACAAAGTTAGCACATTCTCCCATACCGCAAAAGCAAACGGGCAAATAATACCGTTTTCAAGTATCATTTACCCGTTTTGTGTCATTTGGGGCGGCTTAACCTGTCGGCTGCCAATCCCCGGAGGTCTGTGTCATCTCTTGTCTCTGCCAGGCGTTACTCCTTGCTGTACTCCCTGAGCTCCTTCAGGTGTGCCTCCCTCTGCACCTCCATTGGAGTGAGGGCGCCGGTGCCTCGTGCGTTGAAGACAAAGCCCCGGATGTTATCCACTGTCGCCTCATCGCGGGTTACGGCACCCGTGCAGCGTACGCCCAGCGAGAATATTGCGAGGTCCGCGAGCTTCACCGTCTTGCCGTCAAGAAGCAGCTCCTTGATACATGCCACCATGTCGGTGAGCACTCCGTTTATCACACCCTTGGAGAATGGGCTGTTGTGCGATGCCATGTGTGCCGCGAGGTCTCCCAGTTCTGTCTGCTCACCGTGAACAAGCTGGATATACCACTTTCCGTCTACACTCTCGATTGGCGATTTCTTCTGTACTTTCTTGTAGTTGATCATAATTGTAATAGTTTTTTAAGTTGTTAATAATGTTGTTAATGAATTAAGTTGTTAATAAAATGATTGTCGGAACATCCAAACTCTCAGCGCTGTTGTTTTCTGTTTCCGAGTGCAAAGGAATGGAAACGTCCAAAACCTCACAATAGCTGTGAGAGACCTGTAAGGGTTAAGTGAGAGACCCGTGAGCGTCAGGGATAAAACTTATAAATTCAATAAATCCCACTTATCCCAGACTCAAAGAAAAAATAAGTCCAATAAGTTTAATCTATTGACAACAACAACTCTCAATAAATCGGACTTATTAAACTTATCAATGAATCATAGA
>JABUUG010000146.1:3202-7004 GCA_021443285.1 Bacteroidaceae bacterium | reverse complement strand
ACTCCTTTAACTCCTTTAACTCCTTTAACTCCTTTAACTTCTTTAACTTCTTTAACTCCCCCAAACATCTTCTTTAACTTCCCATTTATAGAACCTATCTTATGTCTATGACAGGGATATTGTCCTTGTCGTTGTAGAAGAGGTTTTCGCCAGCCATACCCCAGATGAAGGTGTAGTAGTATGTTCCGGCGGCTGCGTGCATAGACCATTCGGGCGACATGATAGCCTGCTCGTTGTGCAGCCATACGTTGCGGCTTTCCTGCGGCTGACCCATGACGTGGTCGATGGTCTGTCCGTCGGGCAGGTTGAAGTAGTAGTATGCCTCTATGCGGCGGCCGTGTGTGTGCGGTGGCATCGTGTTCCATACTGCTCCCGGCTCAAGCTGTGTCAGTCCGAGTTGCAGCTGGCATGGGCCTTCCTCAAGCACGTCGGTTACGATGAGCTTATATACGGAACGGGCATTCGCCTCTTCCTTTGTGCCTACAGGTCCCCATACGGCGGCTTTCAGAGAGCCTTTGCGACCGTCGAGCGTCACCCACTGTGTCTTGTAGTGCTTGTGGGCGGTGGCGGAATTGAGGTAGAACTTTGCAGGGTTCTTCGGGTCTTTCGAGTGGAACACCACGTTCTTGTTGCAGTCTGTCCAGTTGCCCTTGTTGTCCTGCATGTGTCCGCGACCTATGTACAGCGCCTCTTTCGGTGCGAGGGCGTATTCCTTGCCGTCAACGATGACAGAGCCGTCGCCGAGACCGCAGTTCACGATGCCTATCTCGCGGTTGTAGAGGAAGTATTTCTCTGTGATGTTCTTGTCAACATCGAGTCCGAGCTCCCAGAAGTTTTCGAGCTTCAGGTCTTTTGTTACAGGCATTGCGCCGCCGAAGATGAAGCGGTCGTAGTGGCTGTAGGTGAGCAGGATGGAGTCGGCGGCCATGACTTTCTCCATGACGAAGCGTGAGCGCAGCGTCTTTGTGTCGTAGGTCTTCACGTCTTCGGGGTGGCATGCTGTCTGGAATTTCACATGCTGGCTGCCTACATAGCGGTCAGCTTCCTGTGCGAAGGATGATGTGCATAAAGCGCACAATGCGATGGTAAGAAGGGAATGTTTCATATTACTTTTAGTGTTTATAAAAGTGGAGGGAAGTGGAGTTATTGTGGAGTTAAAGTGGAGTTAAAGTGACAAATGACTTCTGTGCAAAAAGGTAATGTCCCTTTAACTACACTTTAACTTCCCTTTAACTTCTCTTTAACTCCACATTGCTTAAACTGTTGGAGTTTATTTGTTCTTGCCTATTCTGCTTCTGTTCCATACCACAAGGGCGGCGGTCAGGAGTGTGAGTATTGCTGCGCCGATGTAGCTGATGTATTTTATGCAGACATAGATGAGTGTCGCCAATGGGCTTGAGGCGAAGTCGAGCGCGCCCGCCTGACATCCTTCAGGCACCGCCACAGCCTTGTCTTCGGGGTGTATCTTCGCCACATCGTGGGCAGCCATGGTGAAGTCGGGCGCCATCAGTGTGACGAAATACAGTCCGATAATCATCACGACGAGTCCGACGATGAACGAGCGGAACACATTGCCGTTGGTGTAGGGTAGTATCATCACGAACACATAGAACATTCCCGCAAGCGAGGCGAGCGGCAGGAAGAGGTTGCCGGGGAGCGACACGGCGAGCAGCAGTGTTACCGGGATGAGCAGCAGCGAAACGACGAGTGTCGTGGGGTGTCCGATGACGAGTGCCGGCGACATGCCGATGTAGAGTTGCTTGTCTTCGCCGAACTTCTTTGCGATGAGTTCCCGTGTGGCTTCGGAGATGGGCTTCAGTCCTTCGATGAAGAGGCTTGTTATGCGGGGGATTAGTTCCATTACTGCTCCCATCTTTATTCCGAGACCGAGTGTGGCGGGTATTCTGTCGATGAGTTCCTGTGTGTCTTTGCAGGCGAAGAGTCCGATGGCAATGCCGATGATAATTCCGAGGAACAGCGGCTCGCCGAAGAGTCCGAATTTCTTCTTCATGCCCTCAGAGTCGATGTTCACCTTGTTGATGCCCGGCACATAGTCCAGCACCTTGTTGATGCCCACGGCGAATGGCATGAAGCCCTGGCAGAACGGCTGTGGGATGGAGATGCCTTCCATGCCTGGATAGAAGTTCTGGAATTTCTTGGCTGTGATGTCGGCCATGACAAGGGTGATGATGTAGCAGATGATGGCCGCGAAGAAACCCCAACCGAGGGAGTCGGTGAGGAAGAAGACCACCGCGCCGATGAAGGCAAAGTGCCAGTAGTTCCAGAGGTCGATGTTGACTGTGCGGGTGCAGCTGAACAGCAGCAGCAAGAGGTTCACGCCCAGGCAGACAGGGATGATGAACGAGCCGACAAGTGTGCCGTAGGCTACAGCGGCTGCGGCTGGCCAGCCCATGTCGAACACCTGAAGCTCAAGGTCGTGGATGGAGAGAAAGGCTTTCAGCGCAGGCTCGAGCGACGTTGTGAGCAGGGCTGTGATGACGCCGAGTCCCACAAAGCCGACACCAACATAAAGACCGCTTTTCAGGGCCTTGGAGAACTTGATGCCGATGCACACTCCTAAAATTGTGAAAATGATAGGCATCATCACGGCAGCACCGAGATTGATGATGTAACTGAATACTGATTCCAATACTTTTTCCATGTATTTATTTTATTTTTAGATTGTTATTTGTCTTTCTTCAACACGTCCACGATGTGTGCCGCCGCTCCTATCACATCGGTGCGCTCGGCTATCGACGCCACATAGTCGATGAACAGCTGGAAGTTCTCCTCCGTCATGCGGTTGAGGGTGACGCGCATGTAGTCGGTAGGGCCGTCGGGCGAAAACACCGTGATGCGCTTCATTCCCGCTGCAGCGTTGAGGCGGTCGGCATCTTCAAGGCGTATGTAGTCGTACAGTTCGCCTTCGGGAGTCTGGACATGGAACTCCTTGTCCACGAAGCCGTTGCGCATCAGGTCGGCCATACGGTTCTCGGCAAAGCAGTATGACACGATGCTGTATTCGTTCATCAGATACGCCACAAGCACAGTGCCGCCGCGCTTCGTCACCCTCGCCGCCTCCGACAGCGCTTTCAGCTTGTCCTCGTCGTTCATCAGGTGGTACATAGGCCCGAACAGCAGCGCCACATCGTAGGTCTCATCGGCAATGAAATCCAGCTGGCGGGCATCGGCCTTGCGCACATTCACCGTAGGGTCTTGATCCTTCATGACGTCTATGTTGCGCTGCACAAGTTCCACAGCATCAACCTCATAGCCCATATCGCGCAGTGCAAATGTGTAGCGCCCGCAGCCCGCTCCGATGTCGATGATGCGGCAGCCCTCATGCAGATAGCGTGTGAGCATGCGCATTGTCACCGTGAACTCGACTATGCCATGCCGCCGTTGCAGACGCAGTTCCTCCTTATGCTTCAGATAATGTCGCTCAATCTCACTTAGCTTCACTCTACAATGTTTTTGTGCTGTTTATGATGCAAAGATAACTGCTTTGGCGATTGATTTTTAGGTTTTTTCATAAAAAGTTGGTGGATAAGGCATAACTTTGCAAGGTAAACGAATGAACGGCTATGACGGAAACGATAACAAGTGCTCAAAACCCAAGGATAAAACGGCTGCTCGCACTGCAGCAGAAGTCGAGCGAACGGCGCAAGGCAGGGCTGTTCGTCATTGAAGGCCAGCGCGAGCTGCAGCACTGTGTCGGTGCGGGCTACGAGGTGGAGAGCATGTTTGTATGCGAGGAAATGGTCGATGTCGGCAGCCTTGCGATTCCTTGTGTGGATGCCAT
>JABUUG010000146.1:0-1131 GCA_021443285.1 Bacteroidaceae bacterium | reverse complement strand
GTTGGGAGGTCGTTACCTGCAGGAGCAGAGATAACAACTTTCTTTGCACCGGCTGCGAGGTGTGCAGAAGCCTTCTCCTTAGATGTGTAGAAACCTGTACACTCGAGAACTACGTCAACGTCGAGCTCACCCCATGGGAGTTCAGCTGCGTTTGGCTTAGCGTAGATTGTGATTTCCTTACCATCAACGATGATAGAGTTGTCTGTAGCCTCTACAGTGTGCTTGCCCTCACCGAACTTGCCGGCGAAACCGCCCTGAGCAGTGTCGTACTTGAGAAGATGTGCGAGCATCTTTGGAGATGTGAGGTCGTTGATAGCTACTACTTCATAACCTTCTGCTTCAAACATCTGACGGAAAGCCAGACGACCGATACGGCCAAAACCGTTAATACCTACTTTTGTTGCCATTTTTTTAGTTATTAAATAAATGTGTTAGAAATTAGAAATGTCAAAAAAAATGTGTCAAGACTGAATATATTTCGTTCTTGTAAGCGCAAAGTTAGGGTGACATTTTATCTTTGCGCTCAAAAGTAGCGTGTTTTTTCCCCTATAGACTTAAAAACAACTGCTTCATGTAGCATTATGCAAACTAAACTTTGCAATTATCAGCATTACTAATCAATTAAAACAACAATATTATGGGACTTATAAAAGAATTCAAGGAATTTGCAGTTAAGGGGAATGCTGTCGATATGGCAGTCGGTGTTATCATTGGTGGAGCTTTCGGCAAGATTGTCAGCTCTGTGGTGAACGACCTGATAATGCCTCCAATCGGCATGCTGGTAGGCGGCATGAATTTCAAGGACCTTGCCATAAAGCTCGGCGAGGTGGCAGGCGAAGACGGCAAGATGGTGCCGGTGAACTTCGCCTACGGCAATTTCCTGCAGACCACCTTCGACTTCCTGATTATCGCTATCTGCGTGTTTGCGCTCGTGAAGGCAATAAACAAGATGTCGAGAAAGAAGGAAGAGCCAACACCAGCACTGCCCGCACCAGAGCCGGAGCCATCGGCTGAAGAGAAGCTGCTGACAGAAATCCGCGACCTGCTCAAGGAAAAGAAGTAAGGGTGCCTACATTCTCTGCTCTCTGTTCTTCCCTACACATGTATATATTATAGCCAGCCATGGTGGCA
>JABUUG010000145.1:9673-11194 GCA_021443285.1 Bacteroidaceae bacterium | reverse complement strand
AAAATTGTGCCAAGTGTATTGTCAAAATTGTGCCAAGTGTGTTGTCAAAATTGTGCCAAATGTGTTTTTTTATGGTGTTTCTCTTGCGTATTATACAGAAAACCAATACTTTTGCACGCAGTAAGACATTTGGAAGGATTTTATGAAAAAGAATGAATATCAACCAAGGATTGCGGACGCACAACTCGCCCTGATGTTGGACGCTATGGGAGCTGTTTTGATAGAGGGTGCAAAGTACTGCGGAAAGACCACGATGGCTGCCCAACAGGCTGCAAGCACGCTGTATATGGCAGACCCGGACACAAAGACGCAGAACCTGACCATGGCGAAAACAAACATCAAACGCCTGTTGGCAGGAGAGACCCCAAGGCTGATAGACGAATGGCAGATTGCGACGCAGATATGGGATGCCGTCAGAGGTGAGGTGGACAAGCGGGGCGAGGACGGGCAGTTTATACTGACGGGCAGTGCCGTAGCGCCGGACGACAGCGGCATATACCATTCGGGCACGGGGCGCATAGGATGGCTGAAGCTCAGGACAATGAGCCTATGGGAGTCGGGCGACTCCACAGGCGAGGTAAGTCTTGGGGCGTTGTTCAATGGGTCTGACGAGGTGGATGGCACAAGCAGTATAGACCTTGACAGGCTTGCCTATCTCGTATGCCGCGGCGGATGGCCGAAGGGCATCACCAAGAAGAGTGAGGCTGCCGCCCTGCTTCAGGCGAGGGAATATTTCGAGGCGGTAACACGCTACGATATTTCGCGTGTCGATAATACGCGGAGAGACACGGAACTCGCCAAACGGCTCATGCGTTCATACGCCCGGCTGCAGGCATCGCAGGCGTCGGCAGGAACAATACTCGCAGACGTGAAGGTAAATGAAGAAGACTCCATCAGCGAAAGCACCATCTATTCATATATAAAGGCGCTGAAGAAGATTTTTGTCATAGAAGACTCCCTCGCGTGGAACCCCAACCTGCGGTCGAAGACTGCCATAAGGACTTCCGACACCCGCTACTTCACCGACCCGTCAATTGCCGCCGCCGCATTGGGTATGGGGCCGAACGACCTGATAAATGATTTGAACACATTCGGACTGTTCTTTGAGACGCTGTGCGTAAGAGACCTACGTGTGTATGCCGATGCGCTCGACGGCACGGTGTATCATTATCGCGACAAGAGCGGACTTGAGTGTGATGCCGTCCTGCACCTTAGAAACGGCAGGTACGGGCTCATAGAGGTGAAGCTGGGCGGCGATGAACTCATAAACGAGGGGGCTGCCTCACTGCTGAAGCTGGCGCATGCAATAGACACAGAGAGAATGCGCCGTCCCTCCTTCCTTATGGTGCTTACAGGCATAGGTGACTATGCATACAGGAGAGACGACGGTGTCCTCGTGGTGCCAGTCGGCGCACTCAAGCACTAATTCATTTATCCCAAATAGTTCATTAGAGAACAATTTGTCTTAAACCTTCTTTTTGTTATCTTTTTTGCCTATTCTCAATCATAATGGAACCCCAT
>JABUUG010000145.1:6929-9442 GCA_021443285.1 Bacteroidaceae bacterium | reverse complement strand
CGGCTGACTCGCAGAAGTGCCTGCGCGTGAGCGGCAAGCACAACGACCTTGAGGAAGTTGG
This sequence comes from Bacteroidaceae bacterium, assembly GCA_021443285.1. Classification (GTDB taxonomy): domain Bacteria; phylum Bacteroidota; class Bacteroidia; order Bacteroidales; family Bacteroidaceae; genus Prevotella. The sequence goes on along the minus strand of JABUUG010000145.1, from coordinate 9,381 downwards.
CCACGACACATACCACCACACGATGTTTGAGATGCTCGGCAACTGGAGCTTCGGTGACTACTTCAAGGAGGAGGCTATCGACTGGGCATGGGAATACCTCGTTGATGTGTTGAAACTTGACCCGAAGAACCTGTATGCCACCGTGTTTGAAGGCTCTGAGGAAGAAGGCCTGCCACGCGACGACGAGGCTGCACGCTTCTGGGAGAAGCACCTGCCCAAAGACCATATACTGAACGGCAACAAGCACGACAACTTCTGGGAGATGGGCGATACAGGCCCTTGCGGTCCATGCTCGGAGATACACCTCGACTCCCGCACAGAAGAGGAGAAGGCTGCTGTGTCAGGCGCCTCGCTTGTGAACAAGGACAACCCACAGGTGATTGAGATATGGAACCTCGTGTTCATGCAGTATAACCGCAAGGCTGACGGCACGCTCGAAGGCCTGCCATTCAATGTGATAGACACTGGCATGGGCTTCGAGCGTCTTGTCCGCGCCATGCAGGGCAAGCAGTCGAACTACGACACTGATGTATTCCAGCCGTTCATCAAGACTATCGGCGCACTGTCGGGCAAGGAGTACGGCAAGGAGGAGGATATTGATGTCGCCATGCGTGTCATTGCCGACCACCTGCGTGCCGTAGCATTCTCTGTCGCCGACGGTCAGCTGCCATCAAACGCAAAGGCTGGCTATGTCATCCGCCGCATACTGCGCCGTGCCGTGCGCTACGCATACACCTTCCTCGGACAGAAGGAGGCGTTCATATACCGCCTTGTGCCGACACTCGTGACAGAGATGGGCGGCGCTTACCCTGAGCTGCCTGCACAGCGTGAGCTGATAACAAAGGTGATAAAGGAAGAGGAAGACTCGTTCCTCCGCACACTCGACAAGGGCATAAAGCTGCTCGGCGAGGCTCTCGACAACCTGAAATCAACAGCTGCTGGAGGAGGTGTGCTTGACGGCGTAACAGCATTCAAACTGTTCGACACCTACGGATTCCCGCTCGACCTCACCGAGCTTATCTGCCGCGAGAACGGCATCTGCGTGGATGAGGAGGTGTTCAACCAGGAGATGCAGAAGCAGAAAGAACGCGCACGTAATGCCGCTGCCGTGGAGAACTCCGACTGGGTGGAGCTGAAGGCTGGCGAGCAGCAGTTTGTGGGTTACGACTTCACCGAATACGAGTGCGAGATACTGCGTTACCGCAAGGTTACACAGAAGAAGAACGAATACTACGAGCTTGTGCTGTCTGCAACACCTTTCTACGGAGAGATGGGTGGACAGGTAGGCGACCAGGGCGTGATGGTTTCAGAAAACGAGACTGTTGAAATCATTGATACGAAGCGCGAGAACGGCCAGTCGGTACATATCGTGAAGGCACTGCCCAAAGACCCGTCGGCACCGTTCATGGCGTGTGTTGATACCGACAAGCGCAACGCCTCTGCCGCCAACCATACTGCCACACACCTCCTCGACTACGCGCTGAAGCAGGTGCTGGGCGACCATGTGGAGCAGAAGGGCTCGTTTGTCAGCGCAGACACCCTCCGCTTCGACTTCTCGCATTTCCAGAAGGTTACGGACGAGGAGATTCGCCAGGTAGAGCGTATGGTGAACGCAATGATTCGCGCGGATATACACATCGATGAGCATCGCGACTGCCCGATAGACGAGGCAAAGAAGATGGGCGCGATAGCACTCTTCGGCGAGAAATATGGCGACAGGGTGCGCGTGGTGCGCTTCGGTCCATCGGTAGAGTTCTGTGGCGGTATCCACGCCACTTCAACCGGACGCATAGGTATGGTGAAGATTGTGTCGGAGAGCAGTGTTGCCGCTGGCATACGCCGTATAGAGGCAAAGACGGGCGCAGAGTGCGAGGAGATGCTCTATAATCTCGAAGACGGCTTGAAGGCTATACGCGCAATGTTCAACAATGCTAAAGACCTGCAGGCAACTGTCGAGAAGTACATCGAGGAGCACGATGCCATGAAGAAGAGCATCGAGGCTTTCCAAAATGAAGCTGTAGAGCGCACAAAGGAGAAGCTCATTGCCGCAGCCCGCGAGACAAACGGCGTGAAGGTGGTGACGGCAGTGCTGCCAATGATGCCGAGTGCTGCCAAAGACCTTGTGTTCAAGATTCGTCAGGCATGCCCGGAGCGTTTGCTTGCAGTGGTAGGCACACATTATCAGGACAAGCCCACACTGAGCGTGATGATTTCCGAAGACCTTGTGAAGGATTGCGACCTCAACGCCGGTAAGATGGTGCGCGAGGCTGGCAAGCTGATACAGGGCGGCGGTGGCGGTCAGGCATACTATGCCACAGCCGGAGGAAAGAACAAGGACGGCCTGTCAGCAGCTGTAGATAAGGTTGTTGAACTGGCAAAGTTGTAAAAGATATGGAAAGTGGAGTTAAAGAGGAGAGTTATTTTAAGTGTAGTGAAGGGTAGTTAAAGTGGA
>JABUUG010000145.1:1538-5400 GCA_021443285.1 Bacteroidaceae bacterium | reverse complement strand
GGAGAACACTTTTGCGGCACGTCCTGTCGGGGCAAGCAGCACCACCTTCTGTCCCAGCGATTTCATCGCCTTCACGATGGTGGAGGCAAGGGTCGTCTTGCCTGTACCCGCAGAACCGCAGAGAATCATCGCTGAGGATGTGTTGAAGTCGGACGCGAAACGGCAGAAGGTGTCTATCGCCTGCAACTGGTCGGCGGTAGGCTCATGCTCAAAAAGGTTGAGGATGCGGGTGCGTAGGGCGTCGGAAAGCACGGGAGTGGGGGAGGGGGTGGTTTATTCGACGCTGACGCGCCGAACGCGGGGGCTCATGGCTGGTGAAGGTGGAGGGCTTGTGATTGGTGAAGGTGGGGGAGAACTATTAGGATAGGGGCTTCGTCTTGGGCTTCTTCCTTTTCCTCAAATGGAATATGCAGGAGGCTGCGAAGGCGGCTATGATGAATGTGTTCAGGGTGATTTTGTGTGCGGTGGATTCAGAGTGTCTGTCGAACATCCACATGCCTGCATAGCAGAACAGGGCGAGGGCGGTGTAGCAGAGCAGCTCGGGCAGATTGTAGTCGATGGGGTATTTCTTCTGCCCTACGATGTATGACAGCACCATTGCCACGCCGTAGCCGCCTACTCCTCCCCATGCGCATGCCATATATCCGTACTCCGGCACGAACAGCACGTTTATGGTAATCAGCACTATGCAGCCTATGCCGGAGAACACTGCGCCCCAGATGGTCTGGTCGGTGAGCTTGTACCAGAAGGAGAGGTTGAAGTATATGCCCATCATAATCTCCGCCGCCATCACCACAGGCACCACGCGCAGCCCATCCCAGTAGCTTTCGCCTATGATGTAGCGCAGCAGGTCCATATAGCCCACCACCATGAGGAAGGCGAGCAGCGTGAAGAGCAGGAAGAACTTCATCGCTTTGGCGTAGGTGGTCTTCTGGTCTGTGCCCGCTGCGCCCGCAAAGACAAACGGCTCGTAGGCATAGCGGAACGCCTGCGTAATAAGCGCCATTATCATCGCTATCTTCACCGCCGCGCCGTAGATGCCCAGCTGCACGTCGGCGTCGGCATCAGGGTATATGTGCGGGAAGAGAATCTTGTCGGCGGTCTGGTTGAGTATGCCGGCTATGCCAAGCACGAGTATGGGCCACGCATAGCTGAGCATAGCCTTCACCATCGGCTGCCATCTGCAACCGTTTTGCGCCAGGCTGCCGCCCTTGAATGCTGCGCCAATCTCCTTATACATGAACAGCGTTACGGATGATGTGCAGGCGAGGTTGATGTAGAAGGCGTAGCCGACACCCACCGCAGGGTCGTAGAATACGAGGAAGAACAGCATGTTGAGCGCGATGCTCAGCACGATGAACAGCATTTTCAGCGCGGCGAACTTCACCGGCCTCTTCTGGTAGCGCATATAGGCGAAGGGTATTGCCTGGAAAGCGTCGAGGGCTATCACCACTGCCATTGTCCATACATACGACGGATGGTCTGCGTAGCCCATCCACGAGCTTATAGGGCCGATGAACAGGCACACCAACACTGCGAACAGAGTGCTGGTAATGCCCACCATGGTCAGTACGACGCGATACACCATCTGCGGATTCTCCCCCTCCTTGTTCATGAAGCGGAAGAAGGTGGTCTCCATGCCGTAGGTGAGTATGACGAGCAGAAGTGCCGTGTAGGCATATACATTGGTGATTACGCCAAAGCCGCCCTCCGCAGCATTGATTACGTTGGTGTACAGCGGCACGAGCAGGTAGTTGAGAAAACGTCCGACGATGCTGCTCATGCCATATATGGCGGTGTCTTTGAAGAGGGATTTCAGTGATGCCAAGGGATTGCGAGGTTAATGATGGTTATATTGATATTGGAAGTTAGATTGGGGAGTTAGAGGAGTTAAAGAAGTTAAGGGAGTTAAAGACATTACCAGTGTAGTTTGTGTTCAGTTGGTTATCAGATAAAAAGACATTTGTCTTTAACTCCTTTAACTCCTTTAACTCCCTTAACTCCCTTAACTCCAAAATAAATAGATATTGCTTTAACTCCTTTAACTTCTAAATAAAACTGTCAGAACTCCTTCAGGGCTTTCAGGAACACGCTGTTATACTTGTAGTTGCATTCCATGCCTTTGCTGTAGCCGTACCTTCCGGTCATGATGTCCCTCTCCAGGACGCTCTTTATCTGCGTCTTGTTGAAGTCTATGTCGTGGCTTATGTCGTGTGTCAGCTTCTTCTCCAGCGCCTCAAACTCCGCCTTGCTGCCCTCGTAGTAGCCCTCTGCCTCCGCCACCTCCTTCAGGTTCTTCAGCACCTTCTCGGTGAACGGGTCATACTTGAAGTTGGCTGCCATGACGCGCTTCTTGAAGTCGTTGAAGTCGGCGTCGCTGAGGGAGAACGTGCCGGCGTCGGCGATGTTCTTGTGCTTGTTCAGGTAGTCGCAGACGTAGTTGTGCACAAGCTCTGTGGAGTCGCCCACGCTTAGGTAATAGACTATGCGCGACATGGTGTCGTTCTTCAGCTCTATGTCGGGTATTATGCCGCTGCCGTCCTTCACCTCCTTGCCGCTCTTCGTGTAGAACGTGTGCTTCAGGCTGTCGGCCACGCTCTCCTCCTTGCCCTTATTGTAGTTTCTCGCCTGCACGCATCTGCCGCTGGGCAGGTAGTATTTGCTCACCGTAACCTTCAGCTCGGCGTCGTCCTGTAGCGGCACTGTCTGCTGCACGATGCCCTTGCCGTAGGTCATCATGCCCGCAATCTTCGCGCGGTCGAGGTCTTGCAGACACCCTGCGAGAATCTCCGATGCCGATGCGCTGTCCTCATCCACAAGCACCATGAGCGGTATGCTGGTGTCCATCGGGTCGGCGGTTGCCATGTATTTAGTGTTCAGCTGCGCGCTCTTGCCGCGTGTCTGCACGATAAGCTCGCCGCGGGGGATGAACATGTTTATAATCTTCACTGCCTCAGCCACACTGCCGCCGCCGTTGCCGCGCAGGTCTATCACGAGCTTCTCCATGCCCTGGCGTTTCAGGTCGAGGAACGCCTCCTTGAAATGGTCGTAGCTGTCGAGGTCGAACTGTGTCAGGTATATCACGCCCACCTTCTTCCCTTCAGCCTCAGGGCCGTTGTAGATGAAGTGGCACGCCACGTCGGGCTGCTGTATGGCGCGGCGCACGATGTTCACCTCCACAGGCTTGCCCGTGCTTCTCTTCTTCAGTTTCACCTTCACTGTGGTGCCTGCCTCTCCGCGGAGGTGGTTGCTCACATATTCCGTTGTCTTCTCGAGCATCGACGTGTCGTTTATGGCGAGTATCACGTCGCCCTTCTCGAAGCCGTTCTCCTTGGCGGGCGAGTTGTCAAAAGGGTACTCTATTGCCACGTGCTTCTTGTCGAGGCAGTATTTTATCACCGCTCCTATGCCCGCATATTTGCCCGTGAGCATCTGTTGCAGCTGCGACTTGTCCTTCATGGAGTAGAACACGGTGTAGGGGTCCATGTTGCGTGTCATGCCGACGATGGCGTCGTGCACCATCTGCTCCGGGTTGAGCGTATCCACATACATGGTGTTCAGCTTGCGGCACACCTCGTTGAAGAGGCTCACCTGCTCGCCCATCTTGAAATAGCTCTGGGCGTTCACCATGCAGGGGAATGCGGCGGCAAGCCACACCATGCAGGCTATTGCCCGCTTAATCTCTCTGTTCATCATTGTTATTTATTATTTGTTATTGATTATTGGTTAATTCGGGGTGATAGCATCGATATGCATCACCGCATTAGCCATTAATCATTTATTTCATTATGCAATATCTATTAATTATGAAGTTAAAGGAGTGGTAACTGAGGTTGGAAGTTAAAGGAGTTAAAGACATTAC
>JABUUG010000145.1:0-1495 GCA_021443285.1 Bacteroidaceae bacterium | reverse complement strand
TTTGTCTTTAACTCCCTTAACTCCTTTAACTCCCTTAACTCCAATTTATAGAACCTACCATTAATCATTGTTTTCACTCACTCACCCTCTCCTTGTTCTTCACCGCGAAATCCTTCCACGACGAGTATGTCTTGCCCGTCCTCTCCGGTGCGTTCATCTGCATGAAGTGGCAGTATGCTGCGGCAAGGGCGTCTGTGGCGTCCATGAATTTCGGCATCTCGTCCTTGTCCAGTTTCAGCAGTCTTTCCAGCATTCCCGCCACCTGCTCTTTCGAGGCAGCGCCGGAACCCGTTATCGCCATCTTTATCTTCAGCGGCGCATACTCGCGTATCGGTATGTCGCGCTGTATGGCAGCCGCTATCGCCACCCCCTGCGCACGTCCGAGCTTCAGCATCGACTGCACGTTCTTCCCGAAGAACGGCGCCTCTATCGCCACCTCGTCGGGCAGATACTCCTCGATGATGCCCGTTACGCGGGCGAATATCTTGCCCAGCCGCAGATATGCGTCGTGCTCCTTGCGCATGTCGATGACGCCCATCGCCACCATCTCCGCCTTGTTGCCCAGAACACGTATCACGCCGTAGCCCATAACGTTTGTGCCGGGGTCTATGCCAAGTATTATCTTCTCCTTATTCACTCTTCACATTCCGCCCTTGATGTACGGATTCCCTTTCTTCTCCGCTGCCACCGTTGTCTTCGGGCCGTGTCCGGGATACAGCACCGTTTCCTCTGGCAGTTCGCTGACAATCCTTTGCAGCGACGCCATCAGCTTCTCCATGTTTCCGCCGTCGAGGTCTGTGCGCCCTATGCTCATGCGGAATATGGTGTCGCCCGTGAATGCTGTCTGCTCCTGTTCGTTGTATATCACTGTGCCGCCTTCCGTATGTCCCGGCGTGTGCATCACGCGCAGCGTCTGTGTGCCGTATGTTATCGTGTCCCCGTCGTGCAGATAACGCCCTATGGGAGCCTCGCCGCCATGCAGCGGTATTCCGAAGAAGTCCATCGTCTGCTGACCGATAGCCTGTAGCAGCGCGGCGTCGTCCTCATGAATCTCAGCCTTCAGCCCGAAGGTCTTGTATATCACGCCGTTGCCGAAGTTATGGTCGAAATGTCCGTGAGTGGCAATCAGATGTACAGGCTTCAGCCCGTTCTCCGTGATATACTTGGCGACAGCCTCGCCCTCGCCCTCGTAATACGCGCCGCAGTCTATGATGACACACTCCTTGGTGGCGTCATCGCTCACGACATAGGTGTTCTCCTCTACAGGATTGAATGCAAAAACCTTTATCATTTTATATTAATTGGGAGTTAAAGAAGTTAAAGGAGTTAAAGACATTACCTTATAGAATCCGTGTTATACAGTTCTTCATAAGAGAAGTTGAATGTGGAGTTCCCTTGTGGGAAAAGCATTAAGGTCAGTCAATCAGAGCATAGGACATTTGTCTTTAACTCCTTTAACTCCTTTAACTCCCTTAACTCCCTTAACTCCTTTAAC
>JABUUG010000144.1 GCA_021443285.1 Bacteroidaceae bacterium | reverse complement strand
ATTGCAGAACATATTGAATTTCAACCATTTATACAACACACACCTCCAATAAACTTACGATTTGTCTTGGCCATATATGCCATTTAGGGATGCTAAGTATGCCACTTAGGGAAGCTAAGTATGCCATTTAGGATGCTAAGTATGCCATTTAGCCCTGACGTATCCGAATTAAGAGTAGCATCAGACCTCTCATTTAGAACAAAATATCCCATAGAATGGAAACGTCATTTGACTGTTATTTTATCCTGTTAACTGAGCAAATCGCCTTAAAAACCAGTGCAGAAACATTCCAAACACTGGTCTTTTTGAGAAATATTTCCGAATATTTTGGAGTAAATATATACCATCAAATCACAATACAACTGATTATCAGCAGGTTAGGCAGACATAAATATTTACATTTTTTTGGTACACCATGCAAGTCAGCTCCAAAAACCGCCATAATTTAGAGGTGGGAATTTACGGAGTGTAAGCAAAAACAGAAGAAATGCTTACGATATGTAATATGGACAGTTTTTCTTGTTTTGGGAAAGGGGAAGAATACCTTGCGCTGACGCACGAGGCGTGGGGGCTGGCAGAATGTACAAGGGTAGAAAAGATGGGGAAGTAGGAAAAAGGAGGTAAGAATGACGTACTTACGGCGCAACAGCACCGAATTAATCAATAATGATTAATGATAAACGACAAATAACGGGCGGTGGGGGCGGATGTTGGAGTTGTATTTATAACTTTGCGGCACAAAATACCGCGAAGTTTTTCGCATGAGCTCATAGAAACTCCTACCGCCCGGCAATTCAAGCGAGCTTGATTGCATAAGTTTCTCACACTCGGCAATCGAAGCAAGCTTCATTGCACTCGCTCAACCGTAACTTTACGCAGAAAAGTGTGCCATGTGTGCGCGTATTTATTAAATGAACTATGGAAGATACAAGAATTATAGTATTCAACTTTGACGGAACGATAGCAGACACCAAGAAGGTTGTGATGAACACAATGCGTGCAACAATCAAGGAGCTTGGACTGCCAGAGCGGACGGACGAAGAGTGTGAGGCGATAATAGGCCTGCCGCTTTCTGCCATCCCAGAAACGCTATTCCCCATGGAGGACATACCTGCACGCAAGTTTGCGGATGTTTATTCACGTCTTTTTCAGGCATACAACGAGGAAAGCTCGGTTAAGTTGTTCCCTCATGTGATGGAGACCTTAGAGGAACTTCGCGGCCGACGCATCATGATAACAATAGCAAGCAGCAGAAGCCATAGCACCCTGTCATCATACATTGAGCGACTGGGACTGCGCGACACTATCAGCTATGTGCTGGGCGTGGAGAACGTGAAGCACCCGAAGCCGGCATCCGACCCTGTAGATAAGACGCTGATGATATTCTCCCTACAACCATCGACATGCATTGTTGTCGGCGACACAGTGTATGACATAGAGATGGGCAAGAATGCAGGCTGCCGCACCATAGGCGTGTCATACGGAAACGGCACCCGCGAAGCACTTTTAGCTGCGGGCGCAGACTATGTGGTGGATGACATACACGACTTGATGAAGTACGTATAAGGCAGGAGAGTACGGAGGGTTACGGAAAAACCGGAGTTGAGAAAGTAAAGAAGATTACGGTAATGGGCGGATTTATGGACAGGATGAAAGCAATGGTGTCTTCGGGCGATGAAAGTCCGAAGGGACATGCCATTGATATGCTCACTGAGGCCCTTGACGTCCTTAACTGCAAGTGGCAGAAGGAGAAAAACGGGAATAGCGGCAATGAGGTCATCTATTTCAAGTATCAGGGCATGAACTTCCGCATTTTCACTCTTGACAAAGAAAGGAAATACGATTGCAACATAGACTATCATGCTGGCGTCTGGCCTTTTTCAGACCTTGACGCTTTAAGGCGGGCAGTCAATAGCGCGAACAGCTCCGTCCTTCCCGTACACTTTTACTATATCCCGGAACCGAAAGACAATGTTTACAACGTATATGAAACTGCGACCATCTGCCGTATAGACTGTTTGCAGAACCTGTCTGAAGAGCTGGGAGATATACTGGAAATAATGTTCAGCAGCCAGCACACGCTGAACGATGCCATAAACAAGACGCGCAAGGAGTCTCAGGACGAGGAGGAACAGTTCATGTCCCACCACGAGATATGGATGGCGCGTGAGATGGAACTGACGCTGCAAGAAGAGCAGGAAAAGACGGTGAAAGACTACCGCGACTCTGCCATAACGCTTACCGACTTCTTAGAAGACGCATACGGAATACAGAGCATTGAGATAGACTCGATAGGCATTACCGTTGGAGAAAATTTCCGCCAGATAAAGGACACCGTCGCCATCCACTCCTTCATTCTGCTCAGCCCCATAATATCTGGTCTTGAAGACGAGGGAAAAGCTGAGATTGTGGCGAAAAATGCGACGCTTACAGTCTGCTACGTGAGCAGGAACGGGGACAAGCGACACGTTACAGTCATGATGAAGGTGGAGAACGACATGGAAAAGGCTGTCTATGTGCGTGTTACCACTATGCGTGAGGGCGACTGCATATCTCTTGACAACCTCTGGGGGAGCAAAAACAACATGCCCCGAACGGCATCTTTCCTCATGGCAATCGACAAGGACACAAAGTCGAAAAGGGCTGCGGAAGTGAAATACATGTGGGAGGAAATGCAACGGAAAAATGAACGGGGCGAGCAACTGAACGATGATGAGCTCTACCTGTCACAGATTGCATCAATGCCACACCTCGGAAACAGCGCATACTGGGGCAGAAAAAGGTTTAACGAGGGGCGATTCCATGAGGCGTTGATGTATTTCGAGAATATCAACGAGTATATCGAAAGCAACTTCTTTGACGCCAATTTCAGCGAAGAGCTGCGTGAGTTCTTTGCACGCAACTGCTTCTATATGTCTGTATGCCACTGCGAGTTAGGCAGGTATGAACTGGGGGTCTATTACGCAGAAAAAGCTTGTGTGATTTATTCGAGTCCCCTGCATCAGATAACTCTGATCAAGGCGATGTATCGTGCGAATGACTTCCGCCTGATTGCAGAGATACGTCGCAATATGGAGGAAATGGAGAGCAGGATGGACGAGACGAAAGACGACGACATCCTCCGCGACACACATACGGACATATACGAGTTTCTGCAAAAGGCACTGGCATTGTCATTCATACGCTATGGGAAATGGGATGACGCCAAGCAGCGGCTCGAGATAATAATCAAGGAAGCGAGCGAAGAGGCCGCGGTATGGGCAAAGGAGCAACTGGCGAAAATAAATCTATCGAAGCAAACAAGTGATCAGTCATGAGGGCATTGTAAAGGCGGTGGAACGGGACGTTGTGAGGGTTGAGATTCTACAGCTTTCCGCCTGCGCACATTGTGAGGTATCCGGTCATTGCAACGCATCTGAAAGCAAGGAGAAGATAATAGATGCGGAAACTGCCGACGCGGCGCTCTACAAGATTGGCGACAAGGTAGTGGTGATGGCATACAACAAGGTGGGCATGCTGGCTGTGCTATACGGAGCCGTGCTGCCAATGCTGGTTGTAATGGCGGGCGTAATATCGGCAGCATATATCATAAATGACGAGATGTCGGCAATTGTCATCGGGCTGTGTACACTCGGAGTGTATTACGCAATGTTATATCTACTAAGAAGTAAACTGAAGAAACAACTGAGGTTTGAGATAATGAAGAGGTAATAGGGGAAAATTACCCAGGAGTTAAAGGAGTCAAAGACATTACCTATATAATTTGTATTCAATTAGTTATCAGACAAAAAGTCATTTGTCTTTAACTCCTTTAACTTCCTTAACTCCATTTTTTAGAACGCACCTAAAAAAAAGAAGAAACA
>JABUUG010000143.1:3167-7035 GCA_021443285.1 Bacteroidaceae bacterium | reverse complement strand
ATTCTGGATATTGGTACGGGGTGCGGTATATTGGCTCTGTTAATGGCTGTGCGTTTCCCTGATAGTCAGGTTATGGCGATAGATATTGATGAGGGAGCGGCGATGCAGGCGGTGAAGAATGTGCAGAGGAATGGTTTGCAGGGTAGGGTAGAGGTGCAACAGGTGTCTTTACAGGAATTTACCGACAAATGGGTGAACTCAGGCCAGCCGCTGTTTGATGCAGTAATATGCAACCCTCCATACTTCAAAAATTCCCTTAAATGTCCTGACAGCCGGCGAAGTATGGCGCGGCATACGGATACTCTGAGTTTCCATGACCTGATGGGGTGTGCAGCAAAACTGCTGAACAAAGGTGGCTGCATATCGCTGATTATTCCAGCGGATATGAAAGGCGAAATGGACTATGAGGCTACACTCGCGGGAATGTTCTATGGCAGGGATGAGGGTGTGAAGACTGCGCCGGGGAAGCCTGTGAAGAGGTATCTGCTGGAATATTTGGCCTCAAAGGAAAGTGGAGTTAAAGAGGAGTTAAAGTGGAGTTAAAGTGACAAATGACTTATATGCATAATGTATTGTCCTTTAACTTCTAAAAGAAGTATTATCTTTGGAAAAAGCTATGATAAATTACGATTTAAGGAAGATAAAGTCGGTGATATTCGATGTTGATGGTGTGCTCAGCACGAATACAATACCGATGGACAATGAGGGTAATCCGATTCGGACGGTGAACATAAAGGATGGATATGCTCTGCAATTGGCAGTGAAATGTGGTCTGAAGATTGCCATAATCACCGGGGCAAGAGTGGAGAGTGTGCGCAAGAGGTATGAAGGTTTGGGGATACAGGATGTGTATATAGCCTGTTCAAGAAAAATCCAGACCTATGAGGATTACAAGCGGAAATACTCGCTCACTGATGAGGATATAATGTATGTGGGCGATGATATTCCCGACTATGAGATAATGAAGCTGTGCGGCTGCCCATGCTGTCCTGCTGATGCTGCACAAGAAATAACGGCCATCTCCACATATGTGTCGCCTTATAAAGGCGGCTGTGGAGTTGGCCGTGATGTGCTTGAGCAGGTCTTGAAGGTTCAGGGCCTGTGGCAGATGAATGCGCGGGCGTTCGGATGGTAGGATGCGCTGCGCGTGTTTATGGTTTATGCCAGGATGCCGTGATAGGGGCGGTGCAGCCGCGGGGAGGGGGATTTTTGGAGCAGTAGCTCCGAACACAGTGGCTCGTTTTAGTTTGTGGGCCTACTGTTTCTTCCTTGTTCTTTCGCAGGCGGCGAGGAGGAATGCGCCGACACCGAAGTTGGCTGTTGATTTGGCATCGACCACCTGTCCCGGGATGGCTTTTTCGCCTATCGGCTGCACATATCCGATGCTTCCGTCAGGCTGTAGGGCGATGGTGCTGAGGTAGTTCCACGCTTTGTCGGCAGCTTTTTGGTATTCTTTTCCTTTGAGCAGCCCGTTGTTTACACCCCATTGAAGACCATAGCAGAAAAATGCCGTGCCGCTTGTTTCGTATCCCGGCGCGTGTTCTGGGTCAAAGAGGCTTCGGGTCCAATATCCTTCCTTCTGTTGGCATGCCACAACGCTCTTTGCCATATTCTGGAAGAGCGAGATGTAATGGTCGCGGTGTGCATCGTCTTTGGGTAGGTCTTGCAGCACCTTTGCAAGCCCGGCAAGCACCCATCCGTCGCCTCGCGCCCAGAAGTCTTTTTTGCCGTTGTGCGACTTATGCTTCGGATAGACGTATTTTGCATCGCGGTAGAAGAGGCCTGTTTCTGTGTCAAGCATGATGCTTTCCGCGTAGGAGAGGTATTCGTATAGTTTCTCGAGATAGAGTTTTGACCCTGTGATGTTATGCAGTTTCACCATTACGGGCATGACCATGTATAGTCCGTCAGCCCACCACCAGTAGTCGTTCCGATTTGTGGTCATTTCGTGCTCCATAACCTCCTGTGCACGGGCTATTTTCTCTGGTGATGGGTTGATGTTGTAGAGGTCGCAGTATGTCTGGAAGCATATCTGCCAGTCGCCGAAGAGAACGTGGTCATCGGTTTCGCCGTAGTTGTATTTCCAGTTTTTTCGGTCGTTGCTTTTTGCCCCTTTCCATTGGTTGTGTTCCGCCCATGCGGTGGAGTAGTCGAGCCACTGCCGGTTGCCTGTGAGTTTGTAGGCCTCCATGTTGCCGGTATGGTATGCTGCAACATCCCAAAATGCACGCTCCTGATAGGAGTGTGTCTGCTGCCAGTGGTTGTTGACGAGTGCTACTATGGCTTTTATGTCGTCGACCTCGTTTGCGTGTGCGGATAGAAAGGGTATGAGGAGGAGGGTGAGGAAGAGGTGTTTCATTTCTTTAAATGTTTAATGGTTATTGATTATTGATTAATGCGGAGATTGGAATTTTTGGACTGATGCTCCGAAAGCAGTGGTCGCGGATTAGTCAATAATCATTAAGAAATAATCAATAATACATTATTTATTCCCAGTGTAGTTTTCTTGGCAGGTCGTGGGCGCGGTGGTCTTTGGGGAAGTCTTTTCCCTCCCACGCTTTCTTTGATGTCCAGTCTTCTGGCTGTGCTGTCCAGAAGGAGTCGCTGGCGGGCAGACCGAGGGGCATGAAGACCTCAGAAGTGATGTAGAGGCTGCCGTTGTTTGTGTACCAGTCGCCGACATTGGGGTGTGCTCCCACGAAGCCGATGGTTAGCCAGCCGTCTTTCGTGAAGTTCTTTCCGCTCTTTGAACCCTTGTCTGGGTCTTCGCCAAACATGCGCTTCATGACTGCTGTGAGTGCTGCGCGCACCTGCCCCTCTGTGAGTTCCTTTGGCAGTTGTTTTCGCCATGCTATCTGTGCGAGCGGCTGGAAGACTGCCATGCGGTAGGGTATTGAACGGCCGAAGACTGGGTATGTGCCTTCGGGCGATATGAAGCGTTCGAGTATCATGCTGTATCTCTGCATACGCTTTACGGCATCTTCGAGACGATTTGCCACGCCGTTGCGCTGTCCGGCATTGCGGCAGAGCCAGGTGTCTTTGGGGTGGCGTGCCTTAATCATTTCGAGACATTCCACATACATCGGCTGTATGGTGTATGCGTTGTAATAGTCGAAGGCAAACGCCTGCCCGTCGCTGTACCATCCGTCGCCCACATACCACTCTTCCGCCTTGTTCATTGCCATGTGTATACGGTACTGGTCGTAGTTCTTGTCGCCAGCGAAAAGACGGAAGCACTCTTCCATTGAGACGAAAAGAATCCAGTTTGTATATGGCGGGTCGTAGCGGTGAAGACCTTCGAGCTCTTTGAAGTAGCGTTGTTTTGTGGTGTCGTCGAGTGGCATCCACAGGGCATCGTAAGCGCGGTAGAGGCTTTGCACTACGTATGCGGCATCAACGAGTGTCTGTCCCCCGCTTCCCCAACCGAGATAATCCGGGCTTTCCGGATCAACAGCGTTTTTGTATGCTTTGAGAGCCCATTCGCGTAGTTGCTTGCGCTGCTTGCCTTCGGGGGTGTCGTCGTCGGGCAGTGCGAGCCATGGGGATATGCCTGCCATGAGTCTGCCGAAACATTCCATGTAGGCGACTTTCTTGTCCCTGCCGTCCCATGTGGGGCTTACTTCGAGTTGCATGTTCTTCTGCAGGTTTCCCTCTGCCATGTTTTTCAGTACGGGTGCCGCCATCTTGTAGGCAAGGTTGCACCAATACTCGCGGTCGTTGGCACTGGCGGTGGTCATGATGCCAATGCAAAAAGCAAGTGTTAAGAGTCGTTTTAGCATAATGTTTTTAATGGTTATTGGTTGTTTAAGGGTTGCTTTTTTTTGGGGGGGGAATGATTTTTCGGAGCATTAGCTCCGAATACACCTTC
>JABUUG010000143.1:0-2455 GCA_021443285.1 Bacteroidaceae bacterium | reverse complement strand
TGGTCTGTTTGCAGTGCTGCCTGGATGAGGAAGTCATCGAGGTTTATGGCATCCTGTTCGCCTTCTTCTGCCCTCATGTCTACAAATTCCTTCAGGCTGTTCAGCAGTTCCTGAAGGTTTTCCAGCCGCGCACTGCCTTCTGGGGTTTGGTCGCTCTTCAGGTCTTGTTTTATCCCTGCCTCAGAGATGATCTTTTCTCCAAGGATAAAGGCGTCCATTTGTTTGAGCATTCGGGAAAAACTGCTGATTAGTTCGGTGAAGCCTTTTATTTTTGCCTTTGTGCCGCTGTTTATGTTTGCTCCGTAGAAGTCGTTGGCATTGATTATGTTCCAGATGCTTGTGCCGTGTTGTGCGGCGGTTTCCCCCAGTCTTTCGATGGTCGTTGCACCGATTCCGCGTTTGGGGTAGTTTATTATTCGCTTGAGGGCTTCGTTGTCGTTATGGTTTACGACAAGCCGGAAATATGAGATTACATTTTTGATTTCGGCCCTTGCGAAGAATCCGAGTCCGCCGTATATCCTGAAGGGTATATCGCAGCCGTGTTTCATGAACTGCTCTTCAAATCGTCTGCTCTGTGCATTTGTGCGGTAGAGGATGGCAATGTCGTTGAAACCGATGTGTTCGTAGCGGTTGAGGTTCAGGATTTTGTTAGCAACGAGTGCTGCCTCATCGCGGTCGCTCACAGCTTTCATGATGCAAGGCTTCTCGCCTTCTTCCCTGTTGCTAAACACGTTCTTGTGCAGTTGCCTCTGGTTGTGTGCAATGAGGTTGTTCGCCACTGCCACTATGCTTTTGGTGGAGCGGTAGTTCTCTTCGAGTTTGAACAGTTTGAGTTCTGGGAATATCTTGCCGAGGTCGAGTATGTTGTCTATTTCTGCCCCCCGGAATGCGTATATGCTTTGCGCATCGTCTCCGACGACGCATAGCTTGTGGTGTTCTTTTACGAGTAGTTCTATGATGCGCTGTTGCACGCTGTTTGTGTCCTGATATTCATCTACAAGCACAAACTTGTACTGATCTGCATATTTCAGCCTTGTGTCTTCGTTGCCTTTAAGCAAATCGTAGGTTTTCAGCAGAAGGTCGTCGAAGTCCATCGCGTTGTTTTCCTTCAGCATACGCTCATAGACTCTGTATATTTTATGCAGTTCGGGCATGCCGTGTTCATAGTCTCTCTCAATAAGCCCGCGTGTCTTTTCGTAGATGTCGGGTGTTATCATCCGGTTCTTCGCCAGACCTATTGTGCCGGCTATGGCTTGCGGCTTGTAGTTCTTCAGCAGTTTGTCGAGTTCTTCCTTGCTTTTTCCTGCGCCAAGCACTTCTTTCGTTGCTGCCTTCACGATAGATTTTGTGTCGGCCTCATCGTAGATGGTGTAGTTCCTGTCGTAACCGATGTGTTCGGCTTCTATCCTCAGTATTCGTGCGAAGATGCTGTGGAAGGTTCCCATTACAAGGTATTGTGCTGAGTCTCCGCCTACGATCTTCGCAATTCTCTCCTTCATCTCGTTTGCCGCCTTGTTTGTGAAGGTCAGGGCGAGTATGTTCCACGGCTTGTAGCCCTGTTGCATAAGGTAGGCTACCTTGTGTGTCAGCACACGTGTTTTGCCGGACCCCGCCCCTGCTATTACAAGGGAAGGTCCGCTGATGTATTCCACCGCCTCACGCTGTACTTTGGATAATGTGTTCATTTGGTGGGTTTATTTCTGCAGGGCATATCCGTTGCGCTCCAGGAATTTCATGCTCCGGAATATGCTGTTGGCGCGCTTTCTTACGTAAGGACCGGGATTTTCAGCCGAGTATTTCCTGGGATTGGGCAGTATGGCTGCCAGAGTGGCACACTGCATTCTCGTCATGTCTTCTGTGTCGCAGTTCCAATAGATGTCAGCAGCCGCTTCTATACCGTATATGCCATCGCCCATTTCTATCGAGTTCAGATAAACTTCAATAATTCTTTCCTTGGGCCACATAAGTTCTATGAGGCAGGTGAAGTATGTTTCAAAGCCTTTCCTCACCCATGAGCGGCCTGGCCAGAGGAAGACGTTTTTTGCAGTCTGCTGACTGATAGTGCTGCCCCCCCTCATTTTCCCTCCTTCATGATTGTGCTGTGCAGCTGCGACTATCGCCTTGAAATCAAATCCGTGGTGCTTCACGAAGTTCTGGTCTTCTGCTGCTATCACTGCCGTGGCTGCATAGTAGGGCATGTTCTTGTAGGACGTCCATGAGTGTTTCAACCTCATATCCTTACCCTCCTTTGCCTGTTCTGCCAGTCGTATAAACATTAAAGGGGTGAATAGCACTGGTATGAAACGCAGTGCTACCACCCACAATATTGTTACAGCAAGGAACAGAACAATGGTGTTCCGTATAATTTTATAGACGATGCGCATCGGTCACGATTATAGGTGGGTTCTATAAATTAGTTCCCACGGTTTAATCATTAATGGGTTTATTTTGGCTT
>JABUUG010000142.1:2747-6643 GCA_021443285.1 Bacteroidaceae bacterium | reverse complement strand
GTTATGCGCCTACGGCGCGGAAGTTAAGGGAAGTTAAAGGACAATACTTATTGAGTATCAAACACATATATCCTTAACTTCCGCACCGAAGGTGCATAACTTCCCATTTATAGAACCCACCTAAAGAAGAAATGATACGATTTACAAAGATGCATGGTCTGGGCAACGACTATATATACATCAATACAGACATCTATCCCATCGCCAATCCTAAAGAGTTTGCCATCAAATGGAGCAAATATCACACAGGGATAGGCTCAGACGGTATTATCTTAATCAGCCGGTCTGATGTTGCAGATTTCCGCATGAGAATCTTCAATGCAGACGGGTCGGAAGCCATGATGTGTGGTAATGGTTCGAGGTGTGTAGGCAAATATGTCTATGACAAGAAACTTACAGACAAGAAGGAAATTGCATTGGAGACGCTATCCGGCATCAAACATATCTCGCTGAACATAGAGGACAATGTGGTCAAAAGCGCCACAGTGGATATGGGGACTCCCCTTACTTCAAACACCCAACAGGTAGCTACACTCAGCGGCAATCTTGATGGCCAGACCATAAAAGCAGGTGGCCAGGAGTTTACAGGAACTTACATCTGCATGGGGAATCCGCATGTCGTTATTTTCGTGGATGACATCTCCGGAATACCAATCCACGAGATTGGCCCCCAAATAGAGTACTCCCCCCTATTTCCCGAACGTACAAATGTTGAATTTGTGGAAGTGAAAGGCAATGGCGTACTGCGAATGCGAGTATGGGAACGTGGGTCTGGCATCACACAGGCATGTGGAACTGGCGCCTGTGCAACTGCTGTAGCAGCCTTTCTTACTGGTAAATCGACAAGATCCTCCAGAGTAATTATGGATGGAGGAGAGTTAGAGATAACCTATGACGAATCCACTAATCGCGTGCTCATGAACGGCCCTGCCGAAACCGTCTTTGAAGGATGCATCGATGAATGAAACAGCTTAAAAAAGAATTTATATACATATATGATAAACCAAAATTTTCTAAAGCTCCAAAGCAGCTATCTTTTCTCTGATATAGCAAAAAAAGTAAAAGCGTTCAGGGCAGAGAATCCAGATATGAGTGTCATCAGCCTCGGCATTGGTGATGTAACACAGCCACTTCCACAAGCATGCATCCAGGCGATGCACAAAGCCGTTGACGAAATGGGCAGCAGCGATACTTTTCGTGGATATGGGCCGGAACAAGGTTATGAATTCCTGCGTCAGGCCATCATAAGCAATGACTACCAACCGAGAGGCGTTCAACTTGACCTCGACGAAGTATTCATCAGCGATGGTGCAAAAAGTGACTGTGGGAACATCGGGGATATTCTTGACACAAAATGCAGTGTGGGTGTTACCGACCCCGTTTATCCCGTCTATGTCGACAGCAATGTTATGTCCGGCAGAGCCGGCTGTCTTGATGAGGACAAGAAATGGAGCAACATCACATTTTTTCCCGTTTCGGCAGGTAATCAGTTTGTTCCTCCACTACCACAAAAACATGTGGATATAATATACCTTTGTTATCCAAACAATCCTACCGGGACCGTTCTCGACAAAGACCAATTAAAGGAATGGGTCGAATACGCACTCCGTGAGCAAAGCCTGATAATATTTGACTCTGCCTATGAAGCGTACATACAGCACGACGATATCCCACACTCCATCTATGAGATTGATGGCGCGAAGCAGTGTGCGATAGAGCTGAGGAGTTACTCCAAAACAGCCGGGTTCACAGGTGTGCGTTGTGGTTATACAGTCGTGCCTAAAGACCTCCGTATTCCACACCCCACCAACAAAAACGAACACCCCATCCTGCTCAACTCTTTGTGGAACAGGAGGCAGTGCACCAAGTTCAATGGTACATCTTATATCACACAACGTGGTGCAGAAGCAATTTACACTCCACAAGGGAAGGAGGAAATAAGAAACACCGTCGGTTACTACATGAACAATGCCCGGTATATGCGAGAGGCGTTAGTCGCCCAAGGGTATAAAGTGTTTGGCGGAACGGACGCCCCATATATTTGGCTGCAAACACCGGCGGGAACAACATCATGGGAGTTCTTCGACATGCTGTTGTATAATTTAGGATTGGTTACAACCCCAGGAGTAGGATTCGGCCCCTCTGGTGAAGGGTATGTCCGCCTTACTGCTTTCGGCAAAAAAGAAGACTGCGTTGAGGCGATGAATCGATTCTCCAAACTTGCGCGTTAATCTAAAGAAAATTCAGGAACTTATTTTTTACGATTACTAAACCGAAAAGATTGTAGGTGGGTTCTATAAATGGGAGTGAAGTGTAGTTATCGTGGAGTTAAAGAGGAGTTAAAGTGACATATGTATTTGAAGCTCAGGGCTATTGTCCCTTTAACTCCTCTTTAACTCCCTTAACTTCTTTAACTTCTAATTTTTAGTCCCCACCATCTATGATTTTACCTTGAGAAAGGTGATTTTGTATACTGGATTAGAAGGAAATGTTAAATATTGAGGTTTTGCAAAAGAAAAACCGTCCGTAACATATCAATATTGATATTTAATTGCCATATTTGCACCGTCAAAATATCAATACTGACATAATGGAAAATATAAATATGCTTTCAGACACGGAAATCACAAAAAAGATTTCTGCGAAGCTGAAAGAGCTGAGGTTAAAACAAAACATCTCACGTCAGGAGATGTCTGCCAGTTCGGGCGTTTCCATGTCGTCCGTTGTCCGCATGGAGGATGGAGAGATAAAGTCATTTGAGTCGTTTCTTCGTATCCTGCGTACATTAGGCAGGATTGATGTGCTGCTGCCATTGGTGGAGGAAGAGGAAATCAGTCCTAATGAATACTTCAAACTAGTACATTCCACAAAGACCAAGCAACGTAAGCGTGCATCCAAAAGCAGCACGAACAGTCAGCAGGAGGAATCTGAATGGTAGATGTGGCACTGGTAAAAATGTTCGGCAAGACTGTTGGGTCTGTAAGATGGAGCTCACAGTACAGGGTAGCTCGCTTTGAGTATGCCCCCGACTTCGCAAAGACAGGCATCCAGCCTTCGCCTATCCTCATGCCAGTGAGAGAGGGGCGTGTCTATAGTTTCGGAGAACTGAACCATGAAACATTCAAAGGGCTTCCTGGTATGCTTGCTGACTCTTTGCCAGACACTTACGGACGAGCTTTGTTCGACAAGTGGCTTGCATTGACAGGCAGAACCAGTGGCAACACAATTGAATCGCTCTGTTTCATGGGCAAACGATGCATGGGGGCGTTGGAGTATGAACCCGCCATCGACGGTGTCTTCAAGGCAGGACAGAAGATAGAACTCGACTCCCTTGTTGCCGTTGCACGCGAGGCTCTAACAGATAAGGGTGGGTTTCAGGCAAATCTTGATGATGACCGTAAAGCAGCAATAGCGGAGATACTGCGCCTTGGAACTTCTGCTGGTGGTCAGAGGGCAAAGGCGATAATAGCCTATAACAAGAGTACAGGCGAGGTGCGTTCAGGTCAGGTGGATGCACCAGCGGGCTTCGACTATTACTTGATAAAGCTGGATGGCGTCTCGGCAACGGCAGGATTCAAGGAAACCGAGAATTTCGGTCGCCTTGAATATTCCTTTGCAAAGCTTGTTAGAGCTTGTGGCATAAATATGACCGAATGTTCGCTCATCGAGGAAAATGGCAGAGCGCATTTTCTCACCAAGCGTTTTGACCGTGTGGCTGGCGAGAAGGTTCATATGCAGACCCTGTGCGGAATAGCCCATTATGACTACCGGTTGCTGCGAGCGTACTCCTACGAACAGGCGTTCAACGTAATGCGAGGACTGCGTCTGTCTTATCAAGAGGCTCAGGAAATGTTCCGCAGAGTGGTGTTCAATGTCGTAGTGAGAAATCAGGATGA
>JABUUG010000142.1:0-2305 GCA_021443285.1 Bacteroidaceae bacterium | reverse complement strand
CTTCTTTAACTCCTTTAACTCCTTTAACTCCTTTAACTCCTTTAACTCCTTTAACTCCTCAATAAAATCACTCCCCGTAATACTCCTTCTTCCCTGCCGCCAGTGTGTTCTTCATCAGCGAGCAGATGGTCATCGGGCCTACGCCGCCCGGCACTGGGGTTATGTAGCTGCACTTGGGCGCAACATTCTCAAAATCGACGTCGCCCGACAGGCGGAAGCCGCTCTTTCGTGTGGCGTCTGGCACGCGGGTGGTGCCTACATCCACAATCACTGCGCCCTCCTTCACCATATCAGCAGTAACGAAGCCCGGACGGCCGATGGCTGCGATGATGATGTCGGCGGCAAGACATTCCTCCTTCAGCGTCTTTGAGCGCGAGTGGCAGACGGTAACGGTGGAGTCGCCATACTGCTTCTGCATCATCAGCTGTGCCATAGGCTTGCCGACGATGTTCGACCTTCCGAGCACCACACATTTCTTGCCCGATGTCTCTATGCCGTAACGCTTCAGCAGTGTTATGATGCCAAGCGGTGTGGCGGAGATGAAGCAGGGCAGGCCTATCGCCATACGTCCCACATTAATCGGGTGGAAGCCGTCAACGTCCTTACGGTAGTCTATCGCCTCTATCACCTTCTGCTCGTCGATGTGCTTCGGCAGCGGCAGCTGCACGATGAAGCCGTCAACATCGGCGTCGCTGTTCAGTTCTGCAACCTTCTCCAGCAGTTCCGCCTCGGTGATGTCGTCCTCATAGCGTATGAGTGTGCTCTTGAAGCCGCACGCCTCACAGGCAAGCACCTTGTTCTTCACATAGGTCTCCGAGCCTCCGTCGTGGCCCACGAGTATGGCGGCGAGGTGCGGCTGCTTGCCTCCCTTAGCCATAATGTCCTTCACTTCTTCTGCTATCTCTGCCTTGATGGCTGCCGCAGTGGCCTTTCCGTCTATTAGTGTCATTTCTTTATTGCATTTAAATAATGTGGAGTTAAAGGGGAGTTAAAGTGACAAATGTATTATGTTACGCACATAAAGGTAATGTCCCTTTAACTCCACATTAACTCCCCCTTAACTCCTCTTCTCTACACTTAAATAAAATCTCCCTATATTTCAGAACTTATACCCCAGCGTGCAGTTCATCTGGTGGCGGTTGTTCTTCACTTCCACGCCGTATGGGGCTGTCATCTCGTTGTTGTACTTCGGGTATGGCATGAACACGCCCTTGGTCATTGAGTACTGGTAGGCGAGGTCAACAGAGAATTTTCCGAAACCGATGCCCAGACCTGCCGTAATCCTGTGGGTGTCCTTCCAGTTGGTGTAGTCTGTTGTCGAGGCGTAGTATGTGCCGGGGCTGTTCAGTGCCACGTCGCGGTAGGCATTCTCCATATACATCGGCGACACGTAGTTGTATCCCACACGCAGGGCAATCATGTCGGAGGGCTTCACCTCTGCACCCACCTTCACCGTATGCACCGTCCTCAGCGCCCAGTCGGTGTGTCCGTTCATCACGCCGTCGTTGTTGGCGGTGGTGTAGTATGTGCCGCTCCATCTGTCATAGACCGAACCCGTCCTTATCCTCGACTTGCTCGACGAATAGTCAGCCACATTGTACGACACGCCCAGCGCTGCAATGGTGCCGATGGTGGTGCCGAGGCTCACGCCGAATTTCCACGGCGTGGCTATGCTGTAGTTGTATGTCTCACTGATATAGCCCTTGTCGTTCCATCCGTAGTTGGTGTCGTTGTATATGTCTGTGCGGTTCTCTGTGCGCAGGTTATACCATGTGGGGGTCTCTACAGACAGGCCTATGCGGAAGGGGTTTGCCTCTATGGGGCGGAATATCACACCCGCCTTTATGTTGAAGCCCGTACCGCGGATGATGCGCTGGTCTTTTATTGTTACGCTGCCGATGGACGTCTTGTCCTGCAGCACGAGGCTCTCCGTATAGTCGGAGTTGTTGTCATAGCGCACGTCGGCGATGGTGGCAGACACACCCCAATACACGCGGTCCTTCACATTGCCCGAAACCAGGATGTCGTAGTTGCCGATATATCCGCTGCGCTTGCGATACATGCCGTAGCCCGCGGCGTTGTATGAGTAGAATGTGGTGGTTTCCGTCAGGCGGTCATACTCGGGCATGAGCGTGTTGTAGTACAGGTAGTCCACCTGCGAACCCGTCCAGTTGTTCACCTCCACGACGCCGTCCCTCGATATGGTGATGGGCGTAGTGCCTCCGCTGAGGTTTAGCGCCGCATCTGTGCTGATGCCTTTGCCGCCCATGCCCGTGCTTTTCAGGGTGAGTTCTCCGCCTATGAT
>JABUUG010000141.1 GCA_021443285.1 Bacteroidaceae bacterium | reverse complement strand
CATAGTCCGTATGTTGTATGTAACTCTTGTCTGAAAGCACGAATAAAATAGACTCGTACGCTGTTGTTCTTAAAAGTTTTGTCATAATGATTTTAATCTAAAAGGCTTATAGCCTCGTCTTTTATGTTTTTAATTGTTTTGAATTTTATTGTTCTGAAAAAAGCGTCGTCCTATCCTCGCGGACTGGACGCTGCAAACCATATTAACCAAAAAAAATGATAAAAAACCTATCTGATTTTGTCTGTGTATTTGTCGTAATACTCGACATCAAGGCGGCTTATGCGGTCGCCGTTAAGAACATTCAGCCTGCTCCAGCCTGCCACGACGAAATACTTGTAGGGCGTGCCGCTGATGCCGCTTATGCGCACGCCTTTCCACACGTCCTTTATGGTGTGCCATTCCCTCATGTCGCGGCTTCCCCATAGACAGACCTCCTTGTCTCCTGTAAATTCGGGGCTGTTTATGCTGCGCTCCATGAGCGTGCGTATGGTCTTCAGCGTGTCAGGCTCGCCCAGTTTCATCGGGCGCGTCAGCCAGAAGCAGAAGCCGCCGTCAACCGCCTCGGTGTTGTCAAGCGAGAACTCATGCACCATGTTCAAGTAGTGCGCGTCCACCACCGTTTTTTTTGTCATCACCGTTGACGGATAAGACGGAACGGCGGAAACAAAGTTGCAGTCGCAGGTCGTCCACATCTGCGTCGTCAGGTCATAGACGAAAGCCTTGCCGTTGTCGCGGTTGAACACATACACGCAGTAGTTCGTGTAGTCGAAAGCAAGCCGAGTGCCGTAGTCAACCACAAACTCCCTGAACTCGTCAGCCTCAAGGATTGTCTCCACCTTGTATGTCGGGCGCATCATTCTGAATATGTCCGCGTAT
This sequence comes from Bacteroidaceae bacterium, assembly GCA_021443285.1. Taxonomy (GTDB): domain Bacteria; phylum Bacteroidota; class Bacteroidia; order Bacteroidales; family Bacteroidaceae; genus Prevotella. Next base: position 3,031 of record JABUUG010000141.1, on the reverse strand, counting down.
CTCGGAAGCCGTTCCGTGCTTATGCTGTTAGCCAGTCCCGAAAGGTCGCTTGATAGCAGCCGCGTGTTCTGCCCCACTATCTGCATCAGTCCGCGCTCGTTCAGGAAGAGGATGCTGTTGTCTATGCCCAGCACGCTGCCCTTGCGTCTGAAAGGCACTTCCCTTGAGGCTGGCTGCTTCGCTATCAGGCTGCCGTCCGTGCCGCTCGCCAAAGCCCAGATGCCGTCCGTGCAGAAAGCGTAGAGCGGTGTCGTGCCGAAAGCCGTTCCCTCGCTCATCGCCTTTGTCGCCGTCTCAAGCGTTATCACCTCGCCGCTGCCTATCGCCGTAACGCCCTGCGGTGGGAAATAGAAAGGATTGTCTGCCGCGCTCGTGTAGAGGTAGTTCGTCTGCTGTATAAGGCGGTTCTTGCCGCCCTGCTGCTCCTCATACCTCCTCACTATGTCGGGCTTCGCGCTCGTGCCGCTCCAGTCGTAGCCGTTGCCGCCGAGATAGCACGCGCCGTTTATGTAGTCGCTGCGCTTCAGCGTGAAATATCTTTTTTCGCCGCCGCCTGTAGATGTCTCCAATATCTCGACCACCTTCGCGTTTGGATTCTGATAGCAGAAGAAAGCAGGAAACGCCCTGTAGTCTCCGTACATCGGTCCCCAGTCTCTCGCGCTTGCGCTGCTCATGTTCACTATGCCGTTCTCCTCCGAATAGACTTTCACATCCGTCTGAAGTCCGACTCCGTAGGCATAGCAAGAGAACTGTCCTATAGGGAATGTGTCTATTTCCCTCTTCGCCACATTGCCTATGTTCAGGCGGTTGTTGTAGGTCTGCATCGTCTGCGCCACGTAAATCGTCCGCGCGTTGTACTGGTCGGTCAGATGCTCAAAGGTGTCCAGTGCGGTGATGCCGCCGTCCCTCTTCACGTCCGTCCATGTGTCCGTCTGCATTGCTAAAGCCTCATCAAGGGAATACTCCTTCAGCAGACGGAAGTCCTGCAAAGCCTGAAGATACCAGTCTTCTCGGCTGACATCGCGCCTGAAGCCGCGCCAAAAGTCAACATAATGATTCGTGTGTTCACCCCGCGTAATGAAGTCGCCGTAATAAAGTCCGTTGGTGTTCTTCGCGCTCGCTGTCTCGGAATGTTCTCCCGTGTCGGGAAGAATAGCCCATGCAAAAGTCCCTTGAATTAGCACATTGGGGCTGCCTGTGGTTGCTTTCGGCGCATAGTAAGCCGTCTGCTCCAGTTCCTTGCCCTCCGTAGCAAAGGGGAGTATCTGCGGCGTTACAAACACACATACGCCCTGCACCACCTCCTTCCATTGCTCCATGTTCTGCTGCCATGAAGTGTCCATGTTGCGCATCTGCAGGTTCATCGCCCTGTAGATGATTGAGGCGAAAGTCGTCCTGTCGCCCTTCATGCCGCTCATCATTGCTGGGTTCGCGCTCAAGGTGGTCGTGGGGGCGAAAGAGCCATACGGCTGCACTATGTCCGTGTTCGGAAGCATCAGTACAGGGTTGCCCATGCCCATAAGGCTGCCGTCGTACATTCTGTATGCCACGCGCACAAAGAAAGGATTGAGAAACTTCGTCTGCTCCTTTGCATCGGCTGTTACGCTGTTCACAAGTCCCATGAGCGCGTCCTGAAGTATCACGCTCTTCTGTCTGTCCTCAAGTTTCTTGGGGTCGACATCGTCCTCCACATCGAAATTCTCGGTCGCCTTGCACTCGTAGTAGTAGCCGAGTCCGCTGACGTATTTCGGGTTGTCGTAGTACATCTGGAACTCAAGCGGAATGTCGGGCGGTCGCTGCCCCATGTATCGGTAGCCCTCGCCGTCATAGCGCAGGTAGTGCAGGCCGTCGATAGCCATGTCGCCGCCTGTGTAGTTCACCACAAGTACGTCGCCCACCGCGCTTATTTCATACTTGCCCTCGTCAAAGACAAGACTTTGAGGAAAGCCGTCCACCTGCTCCCATGAGTACTCGCCATGAAAGCCGACATAATGGAAGAGGAAGTGGTCGTCGTCCGTTGCAAGGTATCTGTCGCCGTGGCTCGTCTTGTGTATGAAGAGCAGTTCGCCGAAATCGTTGCCGCTCTCCATGAAATAGCCGTCTATGTCCTGCAGGGCTGTCGTCTCCCTGACTGCCTGAAGACCGCCGCCGCCGTTCACGCAGTTGTGCGCGATGTGGAGTTCGCCGTCAGTGCAGTCGTAGTCGCTCATCACGCTCGCCAGTCCCTTAATCTGAATGTTCTTTGTCGCCATAGTATCTTTCTTGTTTATGTCGCAAAGGTAGCGGCTTCATGCTGAATAAGCCGCATATCTCCGCATTTAGCCGCAAGGACGGTGTGGGGTTTGTTCGTCATAGTCAGTCTTTCATTCATCTCTTTTAATCGTCAGTTCAAAGGGGCTGTTCTCCCATGTTACCTCGGGGTACATCCCATCGGGGAGAAGCATGAAGTTGTCGTCGTTCCATTCTTTCAGGTCCGCGCCGTCCGAAACAAAGGCCTCGTTCCTTCGTTTAGGTTTCTCCGTGTATTCGTATAGATAGCCGTTCTTGTCCCTTGCTATCCAAAGGGATTGCATCTTTTCCATTTGCTTGATTGTTTAGGGTTTGTTACATGAATAAATCGGACTTATAAATTTTGTCTGCCCACCTTTCGTGGACAAAGAGTTTCTCCTCCTTGAGGACATGAGCATCAGCATTGTAAAGGCTTCTCTTCGGCATCACCAGTATCGGCGTGAAGTCCCCGGGCATCGCGTACTCGCTCACATAAATCGGCTTGTCCTGCCGACGCAGCCAGTCGTAGAACGCCTCATGGTCGAACGCCGTCAGATATTGCGCCGTCCCTTTGTACGGTGGGTCGCAATAGATGGTGGCGTTGTCGGGAATCTCCACCGCATCGTATGAGACTCGCATCGTCTGCAGCCTTTCCAGACTTTGCAGCCTTTCCAGACTTTGCAGACTTGGCAGCCTTTGCAGACTTTCCTGACTTTCCAGACTTTGCAGACTTTCCAGACTTTCCAGACTTTGCAGCAGTTCC
>JABUUG010000140.1 GCA_021443285.1 Bacteroidaceae bacterium | reverse complement strand
CGCCTTGCATGGAACAACCGCTACAATGCGCACACGGTAGGAGTGTTCGGCGGCTTCCGCATGAACTTCGAGTCATACACCCGCAACCAGCAGCTCGGTTACAACACGGGTAGCGACAAGACCCCGTTCATGAGTGCCTCGCTCACCAACCCACAGGCGTTCGGCGTGGATGAGTCATGGCGCAACATGGACATGTATCTGCAGGCAAACTACAGCTATCACGACCGCTACTATCTGCAGGCAAACGTAACTGCCTCCGCTTCCTCACGCTTCGGCAAGGAGGCTGACGGCGGCATGAGCCTCTTCGGAGTGAAGTGGGGTATATTCCCGTCTGTTCAGGCTACATGGGTGCTCACCAACGAATCGTGGTTCCCGAAGGTTAACGGCGTGAACAACATCAACATCACTGCCGGCTACGACATCAGCGGTAACGATAACATAGATGTGAACGCCGCAAGAAGTTTCTTCGGTTCTTCACTCTACCTCAACACCATCGCCGGACTTACACTGACCGGCATAGGCAACACGAAAATCAAGTGGGAGACAACAGGCCGCTTCAACGTGGGCTTCGACGCACGCTTCCTGAACAACCGCCTCCGCTTCGCCTCCAACTACTTCATCGGCGTTACCTCAGACCTGCTCATGCTCCAGGCGCTCAACTTCGTGACCGGTCATGAGAGCAACTGGGCAAACACAGGTAAGATGAAGAATGTCGGCGTGGATGCCATACTCTCCGGCAAGCCTATCGTAACGAAAGACTGGTCGTGGGAAATCGGCGCAAGCATGGGACACTACAGCAACACCATCAAGTCGCTCGGTCTCGACGGCGGCAAGAACTCCTTCACGACAGAGGTGGGTACAGCCACTATCCTCACCAAGGAGGGCGAGGCAGCAAACGTCTTCTACGGCTACCGCACAAAGGGAGTGTTCGCCACATCAGAGGAAGCCAAGAGCGCAGGACTCTACATCATGGACCAGAACGGTGTTGACAAGCACTACTTCGGAGCTGGCGATGTGATCTTCGACGACGTGAACGGCGACAAGGAGATTAATGAGAACGACCGTGTTATCATCGGTAATCCTAACCCGGACTTCTACGGTAACATCTTCACCTCACTGACATGGAAGAACCTCCGTCTCGACGTGAACTTCAACTATTCTGTCGGCAACGACGCGTTCAACTATATGCGTTCACAGCTGGAGGGCGGCTCTCGTTTCCTCAACCAGACGACAGCCCTCACACAGCGCTGGCAGATGGAAGGTCAGGTAACAAACGTGCCGAAGCTCACCTTCCAGGACACCATGGGCAATGCACGCTTCTCTGACCGCTGGATAGAGGACGCCTCATACCTCAAGCTGAAGTCTGTAACTCTGAGCTACAACCTCCCGCTGAAGTCATCGTTCCTCCAGGGACTTGAGTTCTGGATTCAGGGCAACAACCTGTTCACCGCCACCAAGTATCTCGGCACAGACCCAGAGTTCTCTTCGGGCGCGTCAGTCATTGGTCAGGGCATCGACTACGGCTACCTCGGCTCAAGCCGCAGCATTCTTGCCGGTGTGAAGATTAAACTCTAATCGCAATCTTGAAAATCGAATTAAAAGAAGAATATTATGAATCCAAACAGCATAATCAAAAGAATCGTGAGTCGTGGACGTGTCCTCAGCCTGCTTGTGGCTGTGGCTGCCACACCACTATTTGTAACTTCCTGTCAGGATATTCTCGATCCGAGTTCGAATATGGTCATCAAGGCAGATGTCGACCACCTGTCAAGCGCCCGCGACTCCATCTATTCGGTGATAGGAATACTCAACAAGATGCAGGGCATCGCCGACCGCACAGTGCTTCTCGGTGAGGCGCGCGCAGACCTTGTCGACATCACGGCATCCACATCGAAAGACCTCCGCGAGGTGGCTCTCTTCAGTGTGGGCGACGACAATAAGTACAACAATCCGCGCGACTACTACGCCATTATCAACAACTGCAACTACTTCATAAACAATGTTGATACGGCAATGAAGAACAACCGCAACGAGAACGTGTTCCTCAACGAGTACGCCGTAGTGAAGGCTATACGCGCATGGACTTATCTGCAGCTCGTAACTACATACGGCAAGGTGCCGTTCGTTGTTGACCCTATCCTCTCTAAGGACGAGGGCGAGAAGGACTACCCGATGTACGACATACAGCAGATATGCGACTACTTCATTGAGAAGGACGGGCTGCAGGCCCTTGCCGACGACGAGAACATCACCTATCCTTACTACGGCGACATCAAGGGCAAGCCATCGCGCCTGTTCTACATACAGCTGAACCTCATCCTCGGCGACCTCTATCTCTGGAGAGCTTCCATCACACAGTCGCAGCCGGACTACCTCATGGCAGCCAAACGCTACTACGCATATATCAGCAAGCGTAACGGCACGACAACCGCTTCGGCATATCCAACCACCACAAGCAGTGTGAGCTGGACAAGCTCTAACTGGACAAATGCCAGCGATGGTTATTCCTACCTGTTCCATGATGACGGCAACGGAAAGACCTCGGAGATTATCACCATGATTCCGATGGACTCTATCCCGTCAGAGGGTTACTACAGCGAGGTGCGCGGCATCTACAACACCGCTTACAACGACAATCAGGTGATAGGGCTGGTTCCTTCGCAGGCTATGAAGGATATCTCAGCTGACCAGACTTTCTGCTACTACGACAAGGAGTCTGAGAAGTTCCTCATTGCGCCAAAGGGGCTCTCGAAGAACCGTGACGGCGACCTCCGCCTCGCTTCTGTGTGGTCAACAAACGAGAACTTCATCAACAATCAGGGACAGCGCATAACTGCACAGGGCATTTCCAAGTTCACTACCACAAACGGCAACCTCAACATCTACCGTCGCGGTCAGGTCTATCTGCGCTTCGCTGAGGCTATCAACCGTGCCGGATTCCCACGCTACGCATACCAGATACTTGCTTCCGGCGTGAACACTCAGGTTATCAGCAACTGTATTACTCCGTTCTGCGACAAGACAGACTCACTGACTCTGTCACAGTTCGCATTCTCTGAGTCCACATACGAGGTGGGCACATGGAGGTCTGATTTGGGTTATTACGCTATCATGTATAATGGTACCACAGGCAGTATGGCAGGAAATCATATAGGCATACACAGCCGCGGTTCTGGTTATTCCTCATTCGACGACAACTACAAGATGCCTTACGGCACGGAGGCTATAGACACTATTTACGATGAAAGCGGAAAGCCTGTCTATCTCAAGGTGAATGTGGAGAAGACTATTCCGGGACTTGTGGAGAAGCAGATGGAGGCTGTCGAGGAGATGATTGTCAATGAGCAGGCTCTTGAGACTGCATTCGAGGGCTTCCGCTTCTACGACCTCATGCGTGTGGCTCTCCGCCGCCAGGATCCTTCTTATCTCGCAAAGAAAGTGTATGCGCGTGGCGGTGCACAGGGCGTAACAGGCATTTCCGCCGACCTTACCGACACCAGAAACTGGTTCCTCAGATGGAACAACCAGATAGGCATGTATTAACCCTTTAAGGGTGTATACATCCATTTTTGACAGAACCTAAGACACCCCAAAGGTTGCTCAAACCTTTGGGGTGTCTTGCGTTTTGGGGGTAATGTCTGAATCTCCCAGAATGTGCTGCAAGCACATCTCTATCTGTAACCCCGCAATTCATTGTGGGGCTTAATATGTGTATAAAGAAAGAGCCGTGCGCTTTAGCGTACGACTCCTTCAAAGTGCGTCCTATAAATGGGAGTTATTGTGGAGTTAAAGTGAAATATGTGTCCAAATCTCAGAGTCTATTGTCCTTTAACTTCCGCGCCGAAGGCGCATAACTTCCTCTAACTTCCAATTTAACCCAAATAGTCCATTAGAAAATGATTTGTATTGAATCTTATTTTTGAATAGCTTTTT
>JABUUG010000013.1:25241-30751 GCA_021443285.1 Bacteroidaceae bacterium | reverse complement strand
AAAATACTCATGTGTTAAACCTTTATAAGTTGTTTTTTCGCGTTACTTAACTCCTTTAACTCCAAAAGAACTCGAAACTTGAATAAACTAAAACAAACAAATAAATGTCATACCTTTTTTCATCAGAATCCGTTTCGGAAGGTCATCCCGACAAGGTGGCTGACCAGATCTCCGACAGAATATTGGACCAGCTGTTAGCCTACGACGATAAGTCGCGCGTGGCAATAGAGACCCTCGTTACTACGGGACAGGTGATGATAGCCGGCGAGGTAACATCGAAGGCATACGTGGATTTGCAGACACTCGCGCGCGAAACCATTAATAAGATAGGCTACACGAAGTCAGAATACCAGTTTGACGGCAATTCGTGCGGCATATTGAACTGCCTTCACGAGCAGAGCGGCGACATAAACCGCGGCGTTGACCGCGAAGAGGAAGAGAACCAGGGCGCCGGCGACCAGGGCATGATGTTCGGATATGCCACAAACGAGACGGACAACTATATGCCTGTTACGCTTTATCTGGCACACCTGCTGGTGAAGAGTCTGGCGGAGATACGCAAGGAGGGCAGGCAGATGACCTACCTGCGCCCCGACTCAAAGAGCCAGGTAACGGTGGAGTTCTCCGACGACAACATCCCGATGCGCATAGACACCATAGTAATCTCCACCCAGCACGACGACTTCATAAAGCCCGCAGACGACACAGAACAGGCTCAGGAGAAGGCTGACGCGGAGATGCTTCAGAGGATACGCGCCGATGTGCGCGACATACTGCTGCCATATACAAAGGCGAAGATTGCGAACAAGAAGGTGCTTGCGCTCTTCGACAGTTTCGACGCAGAACAGAAGCTGCTTGTGAACCCGACAGGAAAGTTCGTGATAGGTGGTCCGCACGGTGACACAGGCCTCACCGGTCGTAAGATTATCGTGGATACCTACGGCGGTCGCGGTGCTCATGGCGGCGGTGCGTTTTCGGGCAAAGACTCATCGAAGGTTGACCGTTCGGCAGCATACGCCGCACGCTATATTGCGAAGAACATGGTGGCGGCAGGTGTTGCCGACGAGATGCTCGTGCAGATAGCCTATGCCATAGGTGTGGCAGAGCCTGTCAGCGTGTGTGTGAACACCTACGGCAAGAGCAATGTCGGACTTACGGACGGTGAGATAGCAAAGAAAATCACAGAGCTGTTCGACCTACGTCCGAAGGCTATAGAGAAAACCCTGAAGCTGCGTCAGCCCATCTTCCTTGAGACAGCCGCCTACGGACACATGGGGCAGGAACACAGGATTGTAGAAAAGGAATTCACTTCGCGCTATAATGAGAATAAAATCCTGAAGGTGGAACTCTTCACATGGGAAAACCTCAATAGGGTAGAAGACATAAAGACGGCGTTTGGGCTCTAAAACATACAATATATCAGACAATTACGAAACACTCCCATATAAGGATGTGGGGGTGTTGTCGTTTGATACAGCACACACCGACAGGTACTTCCCCGAAGTGTATGCCTCATCTCCGTATGGCATTAAGGGCGAGCCTGTGCCATACACCATACGCAACGACGACTTCATCACCTCGATGCTCTATGTGATAGTGCTGATAGCCATGATAGCGATAGCACAGTCGCGCGACTTCATAGTCCGGCAGTTCAAGGCAATCACGCGCGAAACATCGCGCGACTTCAACGTCCGCCATGAGACAGCCAGCGAGGTGCGCTTCCAGTTTTTCCTCGCATTCCAGACCTGTGTGCTGCTCGGACTGACAGCATTCCTTTACGTGAACTACCAGATAACCAGCACCTATTCTCTGGTGTCGCATCCGGCTACGGTGCTGTATGTCATAGGCATATTCATTGTGTATTATGTGCTGAAGACCCTGTTGCAGGCTGTGGTCGGTTGGGTGTATTTCGACCCTCAGGAGAACGCCATGTGGATGAAGTCGCAGCTCTTTCTCGTTGCGATGGAGGGCGTGCCATTGCTGCCTATAGTGTTGCTGCTCTGTTATTTCTCAATGACGTTCAGGGCGGCTATATTGCTCAGCATTTTGGTGGTGATATGCGTCAAAATACTTACTCTATATCGCTGTTACCATGTGTTTTTCTACAAAAAGCGGCCCCATCTGCAGATTATTCTGTACTTTTGCACGCTCGAAATAGCGCCCATGATGGTTTTTTATGGACTTTCAGCACAGTTGCTGGATGCCATAAACTCGTATGTATAGCAATGCAAAAACTAAAATGATGATTAAAAAAATTCTCGTCTCACAACCAAAACCAAGCAGCGACAAGTCGCCATATTATGATATAGCAGACCGCTTTGAGGTGGACATTGTCTTTCGACCATTCATCAAAGTTGAGAAGCTCCCCTCGCTGGAGTTCCGCAAACAGAAAATCAACATTCTAAAGTATTCTGCTGTTGTCTTCACTTCGCGCCATGCCATAGACAGCTATTTCAAACTCGCAAAGGAGAACCACCAGAATATACCCGAAGCGATGAAGTATTTCTGCGTGACGGAAACCATTTCGCTCTACATACAGAAATACATCCCATACCGTAAACGCAAGGTGTTCTTCTCTTCAGTAGGCAAAATAGAAGACCTCGTGACAATCATGCAGAAGCATAAGACCGAGCAGTATCTCGTGCCGCTGTCTGATGTACACGACTCAAATCTCTCGGACCTTTTGGACAGCAGGAAGCTGAAGCATACGGAGTGTGTGATGTACCGTACACTGAGCAACGACTTCTCGAATGAGGAGATAAAGAATTTCGACTACGACATGTGCGTGTTCTTCTCGCCTTCCGGCATAGCCTCGTTCCAGAAGAATGTGCCTCAGGAGATAAGGGAGAAGGTGGTTGTGGCAACATTCGGCCCCGCCACTGCGAAGGCAGCCCATGAGGCAGGGCTTGATGTGCAGATAGAGGCTCCCAACGAGGTGTCGCCCTCAATGACGGGTGCGCTGAGCAAGTACCTGCTTGAACACGAAGAGGATTAGCCCGATGTCATGCACTTTCACAAAGGCGGAGCGCATCTGTCTGCAAAAAGAGATTGACGAACTGTTCACACCGGGAAATGCGAAGGGCGCAACCGTCTTCCCATTGAGGATGGTGTTCAGGTATGTGAACAGGGAAGACCCGGAGGAACCTGCGGTGAAAGTGCTTATAAGCGTTGCAAAGAAAAGACTGCACAGGGCTGTCGACCGCGTGAGGGCAAAGCGGCAGATAAGGGAGGCATACCGGCTGAGCAAGCCTTTGGGAAAAAGAGCCGCAAACATCGCCTTCGTCTGGCTGGCAGACAAGCCGCAGGAGTCCGCGACAGTGCGTGAGGCGGTGGTCAGGCTTCTGGAGAAATTATAACAGTTGCGGGTTTGTCCGGAGCTGATGCTCCGAAAGCAGGGGCTTAATATACATGAGGCTCAAGAGGATTGATAATGAGGGGGCTGTAGCTGTGAACACAACCATGAAGAAACTTTTTTCCGCCATTCTGCTTGCCCCGATAGCCTTCTACCAGACCTGCATATCGCCTTATACGCCGCCATCATGCCGCTATACGCCGACGTGCTCCGAATATGCGAAGCAGGCGATAATGAAACACGGGCCGCTGAAGGGCTTGTGGCTTGCAATAAGAAGAATAGCAAGATGTCATCCGTGGGGAGGAAGCGGCTACGACCCGGTGCCATAGGCAACACACACACTCTCTCTCTTATAATTTCCAATTTACAGAACGCACCTAAATCCATTCATATTTGAAATGAAAAACTTTGTAGAGGAACTGAAATGGCGTGGAATGATCGCGCAGATAATGCCAGGGGCGGAAGAACTGCTCCAGAAAGAAATGGTAACAGCTTATCTCGGCACCGACCCGACTGCCGACTCACTGCATATAGGACACCTTTGCGGCATAATGATGCTGCGCCACTTGCAGCGTTGCGGACATAAGCCAATAATCCTTGTCGGCGGTGCAACGGGTATGATTGGTGACCCTTCGGGCAAGTCGCAGGAGCGCAACCTGCTTGACACAGAGACGCTTTACCATAACCAGGAGTGCATAAAGGCACAAGTGGCGAAATTCCTCGACTTTGACTCCAAAGCAGAGAACGCCGCAGAGATGGTGAACAACTACGACTGGATGAAGGACTTCTCCTTCCTTGAGTTTGCACGTACCGTGGGCAAGCACATCACCGTAAACTACATGCTGGCAAAAGACTCTGTGCAGCAGCGTCTTAACGGTACTGCCCGCGACGGACTCTCTTTTACGGAGTTCACATACCAGCTCCTTCAGGGCTATGATTTCCTCCACCTGTATCGTGAGAAGAACTGCAAGATGCAGCTCGGCGGCAACGACCAGTGGGGAAACATCACCACCGGAACAGAACTAATCCGCCGCACGCTCGGCAACGAATGCGAGGCGTATGCCCTCACCTGTCCGCTCATCACAAAGGCAGACGGAAAGAAATTCGGCAAGACGGAAAGCGGCAACGTATGGCTCGACCCAAAGCGCACCACACCGTATAAGTTCTACCAGTTCTGGCTGAACGTGAGCGATGACGATGCGGAGAAATACATTAAGATATTCACATCGCTTGAGAAAGATGTGATAGATGCACTCGTGGAGGAGCATAAGCAAGACCCCGGGCGTCGCGTACTGCAGAAGCGTCTGGCGGAAGAGGTGACGACGATGGTACACTCCAAGGAGGCTCTCGATGCTGCAATAGAGGCGTCGGGCATACTCTTCGGCAAGGCAACAAAGGACTCGCTGGCAAAGCTCGACGAACAGACATTCCTCGACATCTTTGACGGAGTGCCGATGTTCGAGGTCAGCAAGGATGTGCTCGGACAGCCGGCAGTGGAGGTGTTCACACAGGCAGCCGCAATATTCCCATCGAAGGGCGAGATGCGCAAGATGGTGCAGGGCGGCGGAGTATCCGTGAACAAGGAGAAACTGCAGCAGTTCGACAGACCCGTAACTGCTGACGACCTCATTGAGGGCAAATACATTCTCGTGCAGAAGGGCAAGAAGAACTACTTCCTTGTTACCGTGAAGTAGGGAACGAAGAAGGAAAAGGAAATCTTATTCAATTTCCTACAGTCTTATGATATGATAGACCGCTTAACCATAGCAAAGATAATGGACGCCGCCGATATCTACGATGTAGTGTCGGAGTTTGTGTCCTTGAAGAAGGCAGGGGCCAATTACAAGGGCCTCTGCCCTTTTCATAACGACCGCACGCCGTCGTTCATTGTCTCTCGCGCTAAGGGTTATTGCAAGTGTTTCTCATGCGGAAAGGGAGGAAATGCTGTCGGTTTTATCATGGAGCATGAGCAGTTGTCTTATCCTGAGGCACTGAAATACCTTGCCCGCAAATACAATATAGAGGTGCAGGAGCGGGAGCTGACCGACGAGGAACGTCGCGCGCAGACCGAGCGTGAGAGTATGTTCATCGTCAATGAGTGGGTGGCGAAATATTATGCAGATACGCTTCACAACACGGAGGACGGTCAGGCTATAGG
>JABUUG010000013.1:13359-23413 GCA_021443285.1 Bacteroidaceae bacterium | reverse complement strand
GCTCACGCTCGGCAATACGAAAACAAGTTTTCATTGCTCTTGCTTACTCGCATATTTGGGATAAAAGTGCAACCCATACCAGACGATGTTCCGGTATGGGTTGCTAACTGTTTGGGCTTGTTATTTATCAGACTACTTCACTTCCCATTCAAACACTCCGGCGGCGTTGTCGTCGGGCAGGCGCACTTCGAGCTTCACCTTCTTCGTCTTAACGGGCGTGAAGTGTACGGTGTTGCCGACGCCCTTCTCTGTGCCGTAGTTGTCGGCGCCCTTCACTTCCTTCCACTGTCCGTTCTCGTCGTAGTATATCTTCCAGTATTTCGGCACGCGGCAGCCGCCCCATGGGGCGTCGTCGAACCAATATACTGTTGCCTGTGAGATGGTCTCTGCTGTCGGCAGCTCGTAGGAAATCCACTCCGTAGAGGCCTGCTTAGGCCACCAGTGGTAGTAAGGCATGGAGCGGTCGAACTCATCCTTCGGCACGAGGCGGTCGTTGATGGCTGTGATGGAGCTTGCCTTGTGCGACGCCTCTATCTTGCTCTTGCTGGCGAGTGTCGGCGGCATCTGTGCGCGGCATGCGCTGAGGTCTTGCGGCAGCCATACCGCCATCTTGCCCGAACCGCGGTGACACCATGCGTAGTATGGTATGAGTGTGAGCTTCACATCCTTTGCCACGAGCTTGCCGCCCTCGAACTTCAGCGTCTGTGCGTCCGTTACGAGCTGGTTTATGCCGCAGAGGAGGTCTTTCTTCTCCACAACAGTGAACTTGGGCGACTGGTTGACGAGTGCCGAGAGTACATCGTAGTCGTTGTCGCACCACTCCGCGCAATACACGATAGGGCCGCGCTCCACAGCCACGCGTCCTCTGTCTGCCTCCACTTTGTTGGAAGCCTTCACTGTGCGTGCCTCCATGTCGAAATGAACAGCCACCACATCGCCGGCCTTCCACTTGCGGTCGATGGTGAAGTAGCCATTGTTTAGGTCAGCCTTCATTTCCTCGCCGTTCACCTTCATGCTGTAGCTTGGGCGTATGTCGTCGGAATAAGTGTAGAGGTTGCTTGGCACCACCTGGTTCTTCACCCATCCCGGTATGCGTATCTTCATTGCAAACTGCCCTGCGGCGTTCTTCGCAACCTTGATATTGATGTCGCCGTTCCATGGGTATGCTGTCTGCTGCTCAATCTGCACTGCCTTGCCGTTCACCTTCATATTGGATGTGTTCGACATGAACAGGTTCACATACACATCGCTGCCCTTTACGGCGTAGATGTAGCCGGGGAGCGAAGGAATGAAGCGGCAGATGTTCGACGGGCAGCATGCGCATCCGAACCACGGCTGGCGCTGGTGCTGGCCGATGCTCTCCAGTGGGTTGGGGTAGAAGAAGCCGCCGCCGTCGAGCGACACTCCGGAGATGAGTCCGTTGTAGAGTGTGCGCTCCAGTACATCATAGTATTTCGACTCGCCGTGGAGGAGGAACAGGCGGTAGTTCACATACACGTTTCCGATGGCGGCGCAGGTCTCGCAGTACGCGCTCATGTTCGGCAGCTCATAGTTCTTGCCGAAAGCCTCGCCATTGCTCGTTGCGCCTATACCGCCCGTGATGTAGAGCTTCTTCGTTACGATGTTGTCCCAGATGCGGTCTATCGCGTCGATGTAACCCTTGTCGCCAGTGAGAGCGGCAACATCAGCCATGCCGGCATACATATATGCGGCGCGCACGGCGTGTCCCACAGCCTCGTCCTGCTGCAGCACCGGCTTGTGCGCCTGTGAATATTCGTCTTTTCTCGATGTGTATCCGCGCTTGTCGAGGAAGAACTTCGCCTGGTCGAGATACTTCTTGTCGCCAGTTACGAGATACAGCTTCGCGAGCGCCATCTCTGCTATCTGGTGGCCCGGCACGCGCACCACCTTACCGTTGCCTTCGCCAATCTCGCGGCATACGCAGTCGGCATACTTGATGGCAATGTTGAGGAAGTTCTTCTTGCCCGTAGCCTGATAGTGGGCTATCGCGCCCTCCACCATGTGTCCGAGATTGTAGAACTCATGCGAGAGGTCTTCCACCTTCTCCCAGCGCTTGCTACCAGCCCACTCGTGCGGGTGCTTGGGGTTCATCGTGCGCGAGGTGTAGAGGTATCCGTCAGGCTCTTGTGCGGCGGCAACTATCGTCAGCACGCTGTCGATGTATTTCTTCAGCTTTGCGTCGGGATAGGTCTGCAGCAGGTAGCTTGCACCCTCGATGGTCTTATATACATCGGTGTCGTCGAAGGAGTAGCCGCCCACCTTGATGGTGTCAGACGGTCTGGTTGCGTTCACGAAGTTCATGTATCGTCCCGTCTCCTCGCATTTGCTGAAGGCGAGCGGGATGGTAACTTCGCGCGATGCCTTGAGGCGTTGTCCCCAGAAGGCGTCTGTAACCTTTACCGATGTGAACGGAACAGGGTCGATAGGATAGCCTGCCGACTTGATTTTTTGTGCCTGTGTAGTGCCAACGGCGAGCAGTGCCAGGCATGAGAGCAGTAGATTTTTCATAGTTTCATTTACTATTAGACTATTTACTATTTAGCTATTAGGTTTATTTTGGAATTTACTATTTAGATATTCTGAATCTGCGGTTAAAATAATTCCGTTTTCAGTCATAGCTTCAGCTTTATGCTATGTATATAGCCGGTGAAGGGCCATTCGTTCTCGTTGTTCAGTCCGATGGTGGCGTATTGCGACGGCTTGATGAGCAGTTGTATGTCTTTTTCGCTGATGAGGGTGTCGTTGATGAACACCTTCTCCATGCGTCCGTCGAACTCTACGCGGACATGCTGCCATTTCTTCTCAAACTGTTTCGCCTCTTTGCTGCCGGCGTCCTCATACCATCCGTAGTGGTTCATCAGTCCGCAGCGAGGCTCTGTGCCGTTCACGAGCATTATCTTCTCCAGTTCGTCGTGGGTGGTTGTGAAGTCGGCGACACACTCGTTCAGTTCCATCTCCGGGTTGTATATCCATGCTTCAAGGGAGTATGGTGTGTTGTCGCGCAGTGCGGCAGGCATGGCGAACGATGAGCGGAACACCTGTTTGCCGTCGAAGCGGAACGCCTTCTTGCCGTCGATGGCCTCAATTATTGCGGGCGCTTTCTGTGCCTCAAACCATCCGTCGATGCCTTTGTTCCGGATGTAGCCTACGGTGTCGCCCGTCTGGTAGTCGTCGGCGCAGATATCGATGATGGTGCCGTGTGTGTAGTCGTCGCATACCGGCAGCCGCACAATGTCGGATGCCGCATCAAAGTCCTTCTCTACCTGCTCCTGCTTCCAGTTGTATAGGCGTATGTTGGTGATGTATGCGGTTTCGTTTGCTGTTATGGAGAGCTTGCCGTTGGCGGGCTGCAGGTCGCGCTGCTGCCACTTCCCGTTCTCATATACCGACATTGTGGCGGTGTATTCCTTTGCGGCGGGAATGTTGTTATAGAGCAGTTCGGCATTGCCGGACAGCTCCAGTGCCTGTCTGCCGCCGACGGTTGCTATGCGTGCGTGGCCTCGTGTCAGATTGAACTCGCCTGCCAACTGCCCCTCGTTGTTCTCCAGCGAGATGCCGTTCCAGTCTGCCGGCGATGCGCCTATCCACTGCTGTGGTGCAGATGTCTCTTCGCTGCCGAACACCTTGATGTTCCATAGCGCGCCGCCGAAGCCCTTCTTCTGTCCGCCGAGGTAGTTCAGGCGCACGTAGCGGGCGTTCACGTTGCCGAAGTCCACCATTGGTGACCCTGCGAGACGGTTCTTGCTCTTGTCGGCGAAGACTGTCCATTTCTTCCCGTCGGCGGAGGTCTCTATGGTGTATTGGTAGAACTGCGTGCCGTATTCAAACTGTGTCCAGATGGTCTTTATCTGCTTGCTCTCACCGAGGTCTATCTCAATCCATTCCTGCCCGGTGGTGCGCGGACGCCATAGTGTGCCGTTGTCGTCGTCGGTGGCGTTCTCCGGCTTGAAGTTATCATCGTAGAACGACGATGCCTTCACCGCCTTCTTGTAGGCGAGGTCTGGTAACTCCACGGTTGGTCTTGCGAAATAGCCCAGTCCCTTGTGTGTAGGCGTAACCTTCCTTATTGTGTGTTTCGGGCCGAACTCCAGTTTGTCGATACATATCTGGCGGTGGAAGCCGCGGTTGGAGTGCGGGTTGTCGTGGCGGTGATATACGATGTAGTATTCGTTGCCTTCTTTGAGTATGCTGTGGTGTCCCGGGCCGTGCACCGTGCCGTCCTCGTTTGTTTCGAGTATACAGCCGCCGTATTTGTACGGGCCCATCGGCTTCTTGCTCGTGGCGTACTGCACGCGGTAGGTGTGGTCGTGGCATGAGCCGGAAGAGTATGTCAGGTAATACACGCCGTCCTTCTTTATCACGAATGGCGCTTCGAAGAAGTCGGTAGCCTCTGTGTTCACTATCAGGCGTGTCTCGGCGAATGACTTCAGGTCTTTGTTCAGTCGCCCGGTGCCGCATCCGAAGTCCTTGTATATGCCCCATGTACCCCAATACATATACACTTCGCCATCGTCGTCAACGAAGGTTTGCCCGTCGAGTGTTATGGCGTTTTTCACGAAGCGGTCTTCCACAAGCACTGCCTCGCTCTCTCCGAGCACATTCTTCCATGGGCCGCGGGGGGTGTCGCCCACGCCGAGGTGCAGCTTGCACGGCTGGCAGTAGAGGT
This sequence comes from Bacteroidaceae bacterium, assembly GCA_021443285.1. Classification (GTDB taxonomy): domain Bacteria; phylum Bacteroidota; class Bacteroidia; order Bacteroidales; family Bacteroidaceae; genus Prevotella. Next base: position 18,726 of record JABUUG010000013.1, on the reverse strand, counting down.
AGTAGTATTTCCCGTCGGTGTGCTTCATCACATCCGGCGCCCATATCCAGTGGCTGTCGGGCCAGTTCATGGGCATTATCGTCCAGTTCACCATATCCTTGCTCTGCCAGCACTGCGCCGGTCCGAAGCCTGCGCCGCTGCCGTCGGTGGTGGCATATATATAATATGTGTCGCCAAATTTCTTGATTGTCGGGTCGGCGAAATATCCGGGGAGGATGGGATTGCCATTGCCCTGTGCGTGCATTGCGGATGCGAGGGCGAGCAGGAGGAGGGTGAGAAGGTGTTTCATAGCTTCATTTACTATTGGACGATTTACTGTTTAGCTATTGTGAGTCTATTGGGATATTTACTGTTTGGTGATTTTTTAAACAAAGATTCAACCAAATTCACGCAGATTTTGTGCTGCGCATATCTGCGTGAATTTTCATTTGAGTTCTGCAAGAGTCATATATGTATCTGCGAGAATTTGGTTAAATCTGCGGTTAGGAAAAATCATCAAATGTGGGAAATTTCACTTCGATAATCGTTAATCACTGTGCTACTGCCGCCGCAAATCCTCCGCCCGATGCGAGGTGCAGGGTGAGTGTTGTGGTGCTGCTGACGGTCATTTCCTCTTTTATGTAGTCGTGTGCGTTCTTGTTGGCGTTTATTCCGTCGCGCATTATGACCGCCTTGTACTGCTTGCCGGCGGGCAGGAAGTCGAATGTGAGGGTTATGTCGCGCTCGTTCCAGTCGGTCATGCCGCCGATGTAGTAGCTGTCTGCCTTTCTGCGCATGGTGACGATATGTTCGCCTATCACGCCTTGCAGTATTCTCGTCTCATCGACATCGCAGGGGATGGATGCAATGAACCGCGTCACTTCAGGCTCGGCATCGTAGGCGGTGGGAGCGTCGGCGAGCATTGTGAACGGCGAGTCGTGGACGATGTATGTGGCGAGCTGGTGGCAGCGTGTGCCCTGACTGTATGGCGTGGAGTACATCGGCTTCCAGTCGGAGCGTGCGGCGTTGCGCATGGCCCCCGGAGTGTAGTCAACCGAGCCGCACATCATGCGGATAAAGGGGAAGGTTACATCGTATTCCGGCATCTCGACAACAGGGTCTGACCACTTCATCTCCTCCATACCGAAGACGCTCTCATAGTTCACGATGTTCGGGTATGTGCGGTTGAGGCCGACGGGTTTGTATATGCCGTGCAGGTCGAGCATGAGTTTGTGCTTGGCGCAGGCGGCTGCTATGCGCTCCACCATCTCAACGGCGGTCTGGTCGTCGCGGTCGAGGAAGTCCACCTTGAAGCCCTTCACGCCCATTGCTGCGTACTTGCTGCACGCCTCCTCCAACTGCGCGTCGAGCACATTGAAGACAGTCCACAGCACCACCCCCACGCCTTTCGCCTTGCCGTAGTCTATCAGCTCCTGCAGGTTCAGCTGCGGCACGGCGGTGAGCATATCGCCGCTCTGGGGGACATACCATCCTTCGTCGAGGATGACATACTGCAGACCATACCTCGCTGCGAAGTCGATGTAGTATTTGTATGTGGGCATGTTTATGCCGCTCTTGAATGGCACACCCTTGAGGTTCCAGTCGTTCCACCATTCCCATGCCGACTTGCCGGGCTTTATCCATGATGTGTCGCCTGTTTTGTTCTCTCGTGCGAGGGCATATACGAGGTTGTTCACGGGCATCTGGCGGTCGTTGTCTGTTATGGCGAGTATGCGCCAAGGGTATGTGCGTTTGCCGGTGGTCTTGGCTATATAGTCCTCGGTGCTGGTAACGTACTGTTGTTTGCGCCAAGGGTAGTAGTTGGTGGTCTTGGGGTAGCGGGCGAAGACACCTTCGAGAGCATGGCTTGCATTGTCTGCCTTCACGAACATTCCGGGATAGCTCACCAGGTCGCTTTCGAGGACAGTGACTTTCGTGCCGCCGCAATCGACAGTTACGGGCAGGAACGCTAATTTGTCGTATGCTTTTGAGAGTGTTGTCTTGTCGTAGAAGTTCTGGTATGCCATAGCCGTTGGCTTCTCGTCGTTGGTGGAGTAGGGGAGCCATACCGTATAGTCGTCGGCGAAGTTGATGCGCGCGAGCTCATTTGCTATGTAAAGGGAGTCTGTTTTCTTGTCAGTGAAAAAGCGATAGGCTATTCCCTCGTCGAATGCACGGAACGTTACGCCGCCCTGCTGGAAAAAAACAGTGAGTTCGTTGTATCTCACAACAAACTCACCGTTTCGGTAAAACCGTGGCTTTACCGTTTCTTCAAACCTGTTATATTTAACCTTAATTAATCTTCCGAGCGTGGTGTTGTCGGCAAACTGCAGTCCTATCTGCGATGTGCTGACAATCTGGTTGCCGTTGTGTGCTACGGCGTAAGCAATGTCTGCTCCTGTGTCTGTGCCTTTTGTTATCTCTACGACAGTCTTGCCGTCGGGCGATGTCAGGGAGTACTGTGTCTTGCTGCTTTTGGCTGCGGCATGGACAGGCGTTGTCAGCAGCAGGGCAGCGGTTATTAAGGTTAGAGTGTGTTTCATGTGTTGTGCAACTGCTTTTCAGTGTGCAAAAATACGGGTTCCATATATATAAGAATAACTGTAAAATACAAAATTATGGCATTTTAGTCTAACAGGCGGCTTTTCTCTGCGAATGACTGCTTGTATCAAGAGAAGGCGGGCGTGGAACATATATGCAACAAAAGTCCAAAGAGATGAAAGAATAGTCCAAAACGCCTGTTTTCCAGCGGGTAAGTACGATTGTTGTATTTTTATGGATTATTGTAGCACGTATGTTAAAAGATGTGAAATTACCTTTGCTGCGCAAATACAGCTAATACCTCTGAAACACGCACAACATACCATGAAAGCATATTTCACAAAAGTTTTTGGGGGCATTCTGCTCTCGGGAATGGTGGCATCCTGTAGCTGTTCGTCGGAAGGCGGACAGATACAGGAAGTGCCGTTCACCGATGTGCATCTTGCCGACTCGTTCTGGGCGCCGCGCATAGAGACCAACCGCACGGTGTCTATCCCCTCTGCGTTCAAAGAGTGCGAGAAGAACGGACGTTTCGACAATTTCGCGCTGGCGGCAGGGCTGATAAAGGGCGAGCATCAGGGCGACTTCTCCTTCGACGACACCGACCCGTACAAGATTATAGAGGGTGCGTCCTACTCGCTGGCAGTGAAATACGACGAGCATCTCGACCATTACCTTGACTCCGTAATCGCCATCATCGCGAAGGCGCAGGAGAAAGACGGCTATCTCACCACCTGCGTCACGAACAACTGCACACGCCTGTCAGGATGGTGGGGGTCGCACAAGTGGGAGAAGATAAACTCGCACGAGCTGTATAACAGCGGCCATCTGATAGAGGCTGCCTGCGCCCACTACCGCGCTACGGGCAAGCGCACGCTGCTCGATGTGGCGATAAAGAACGCCGACCTCGTCTGCAAGACCTTCGGTCCGAATGTCGATCAGCAGCACCGCCCGTCGGGACACCCCATCATAGAGATGGCTCTCTCGAAGCTATACGGCGTGACCGGCAACAAGCAGTATCTTGAGACCGCCCGCTATTTCGTCGAGGAGACCGGCCGCTGCACCGACGGACATAAGGCAAGCGAATACTCGCAAGACCACAAGCCCATACTCCAGCAGGAGGAGATTGTGGGCCATGCCGTGCGCGCCGGCTATCTATACAGCGGCGTGGCGGATGTGGCAGCCTTAACAAACGACAAGGACTATTTCACCGCCCTTGAGCGTATATGGCAGAACACAGTCAGCCGCAAGCTCTACATCACCGGCGGCATAGGCTCGCGTGCGCAGGGTGAGGGTTTCGGGCCAGACTATGAGCTGCATAACCATACCGCCTATTGCGAGACCTGCGCCTCGATAGCCAATGTGTATTGGAACCACCGAATGTTTCTTGCTACGGGCGATGGCAAGTATGCCGATGTGGTGGAGCGCGCACTGTATAACGGCGTGATAAGCGGCGTGTCGCTCAGTGGCGACAAGTTCTTCTACGACAACCCGCTCGAATCAATGGGTCAGCACGACCGTGCGCCGTGGTTCGGCTGCGCCTGCTGCCCGGGAAACATCACGCGCTTCATGGCGTCTGTACCATTATATATGTACGCGGTAAGGGAAAACACCATCTTCGTGAATCTCTACATACAGGGTGATGCCGACATAACAACGGCGGACGGCAAGGTGAGGATAGCCCAACAGACGGCATACCCGTGGGACGGCAAGGTGAAGTTCACCGTAACGCCCGCAGGCGCCCGCCGGTTTGCCATAAAGCTGCGCATACCGGGCTTCGTTACAGACAAGCCGGTGCCGTCAGACCTCTACACCTTCGCCGACAGCAAGGGCGAGGGCTTCACCGTTACTGTGAATGGCGGCAAGCCAGAGAGTATGGATGTGGAGAACGGCTACCTGACACTCGACAACTCGTGGAAACCGGGAGACGTCATAGAGCTGACGCTGCCGATGGAGGTGCGCCGCATAAACGCCAACGAGAATGTGGAGGACGACAAGGGGAAGAATGCCTTCCAGCGCGGACCGATAGTGTATTGCCTTGAAGGTACAGACCAGGCTGACCAGACCGTCTTCAACAAGTTCATACCTACCGACGCACGGCTGACAGCGGAATACCGTGCAGACCTGCTCGGCGGAGTGGTGGTGCTGAAAGGCATGGCGAAGGAGTTGCAGCCGGATGGCGCGGAGAAGGACACGCCCGTAATGGCAGTGCCTTACTGCACATGGGACAACCGCGGCGCGAACCAGATGGCGGTATGGATACCCACATCAAAGGAATATGCACGCGCAACACCGGAGGAGACCATTGCCAGCAAGGCGACAGTATGGATGATACAGGCACCGATACAGAAGGATGCGCCGGAGAGTGCCTCGACAGAGGAGGAGGCCTACGGCGTGAACGACCAGTGGGAGCCGAAGAGCTCGCACGACACGAGCAAGCCCTACCACTATTGGTGGCTGAAGAAGGGTACACTGGAGACACTGGCGTATAAGTTCGAGAAGCCTGCCACAGTGTCGCACGTCGATGTCTATTGGCTCGACTTCGACCACTACGACGGCAATTTCCGCACGCCCGCCAGCTGGAAGCTCTACTACAAGCAGGGCGACGCATGGAAGGAAGTGCAGGCGAAGGACGCATACACCGTGAAGAAAGACTGCTGGAACAGCCTCGACTTCGTGCCCGTAACCACCACCGGGCTTAAGATTGCCGCACAGCTGAGAAACGGTGAGAGCGGCGGCGTGCTGGAGTGGAAGGTAAGATAGAGAGAAGGGGAGTTAAAGTGTAGTTAAAGGGAAGTTAAAGTGTAGTTAAAGGGAAGTTAAAGAGTAGTTAAAGGGAAGGTAAAG
>JABUUG010000013.1:0-13312 GCA_021443285.1 Bacteroidaceae bacterium | reverse complement strand
GCATGAGTCATTTGTCACTTTAACTCCACAATAACTCCACTCCCCTCAGTTACCACTTCCCTTCACTACACATTTGAAGAATACACAACAATAACAACTAATAATTTAATAACAACGCTATGAAAAAAGCACGACTAAATCCGGCTATCAAATGTATAGCCTCTGTTTGCTTCGCGTGGGGTTTCCTCCAGGCTGCTCCGGCATACGCTGTAACAGGTGAAGCAAATGAAACAAATCTGCAGGCTCCTCAGCAACGTACCGTAAAGGGTGTGGTTGTTGATGCCAATGGCGAGCCTATCATCGGTGCAACGGTAAGGGAAAGTGGCACACAGAGTGCCACCATTACAGACATCGATGGTAATTTCTCTCTCAATGTAAGCAAGGCAAAGGCTAAGCTGCACATCACAATGGTGGGCTACAAGGCTCAGGATGTTGAGGCTGCTGCCGGCGGATCTGTAAACGTAACCCTTGAGGAAGATGCCGCAATGCTCGAAGAGCTCGTGGTGGTAGGTTACGGTGTACAACGCAAGGGCGACATCACCTCTTCTATCGCCAGCGTAAAGGCTGAGGACTTCAACAACGGTAAGGTTGGCGATGCCGCCGAGCTTATCAAGGGTAAGGTTGCCGGTCTGAGCATCGTGAACTCTTCGGGCGACCCGAACTCTTCTTCTGCCATACAGCTGCGTGGTACGACAACCCTCGTGGGCAGCACCACACCGCTCATCCTCGTTGACGGTATAGAGGGTGACCTCAAGACTGTTGCGCCGGAAAACATCGAGAGTATCGACGTGCTCAAGGACGCATCGGCAGCAGCCATCTATGGTACCCGTGGCGCCAACGGCGTTATCCTCATCACCACAAAGAGCGGTAGGCGCGGTGAGACGGCAACGGTTACATACTCCAACTACTTCTCTTGGTCCAACTGGTCAAGAAAGGCGGAGTTCATGGACACCCACGACGTAATCTATGGCAATACACAGTTCCCATACGAAGGCTACGACACCGACTGGCTGGCAGCCATCTCGCGCAAGGCAGGCTTCAAGCACAACCACTCGCTGTCCCTGAGCGGCGGTACGAAGAACGCCACATACGCTGCCAACATTTCTTACTACCGCGACTGGGGTATCCTCCGCGCCAGCGGCAACCACGGTGCAAAGGCACAGCTCGACTACACACAGTACATTTGGAACGACATTCTGAAAGTAAATGTCAACGGACTCTTCTCCACAAACAAGTACGACATCAACAACAACGCTGTGGCTTACGGCGCATATCGTCAGGCTGTCATCCGCAACCCGTCGTCGCCAATCTACAACGAAGACGGCTCGTACAACGAGGACTTCAACCGCCTGCAGTACTACAACCCGGTGGAGATTCAGAACGAATACTTCGGCAACAACCGCACAAAGTTCATGCAGATTGTGGGTAACATCACCCTCACTCCGCTGAAGGGATGGGACAACAAGCTCATGATTTCGTGGGGCGAAGGCACAAGCACCAGCGAGACATGGACAAGCCCAAGATACTACAGCCTCGCCACACAGTCGAGCGACATCAACAACGGTATCGCCAACAAGAGCGAGGGCAACTGGGTGTCGAAGAACCTTGAGTTCACCTCTACCTACCACAACAACTTCGGCGACCACCGCCTTGAGGCGCTTGTGGGCTACAGCTACCTCTATGAGGAGAACGACGGTTTCAACGCCGGCAACCAGAACTTCTCTACAGAGGCATTCCTCTGGAACAACCTCGGTAACGGTTCGTTCATCAACGACGAGAAGAAGCACGCATGGATGGGCTCTTACCGCAACTCGCGCAAGCTCGTCGGTTTCTTCGGACGTATAAGCTACGGTTATGCCGACCGCTACAACCTGCTCGTCAGTCTCCGTCATGAGGGTTCTTCTAAGTTCGGTGCGAACCACAAGTGGGCCACCTTCCCATCAGTATCTGCGGGTTGGACTGTTACGAACGAGAAGTTCATGAAGAACACAAAGAAATGGCTGGACAACCTGAAGCTCCGCGTAGGTTACGGTGTGACGGGTATTGAGCCTACCAGCAGCTACATGTCGCAGAATCTCTATAACTTTGCCAACTGGGGAGACGTGCTCTCTATGGATGGCAAATGGGTGAAGACTATCGAGGTGTCGCAGAACGTGAACCCCGACCTGAGATGGGAAAAGACAAGCGAGATAAATGTCGGTCTCGACTTCTCGTTCCTCAAAGGCCGTATCTGGGGTAGTGTTGACTTCTATGTGAAGACCACCAAAGACCTCCTCTACTGGTATGCCATGCCAATGCCACCATATATGTATGGAAGCACTCTCGCCAATGTGGGTGAGATGCGCAACACCGGTGTCGAGATAATGCTCTCTGCCCTCCCTGTCAAGAACAAGAACTTCTCTTGGGAGACAAACCTCACACTCTCGCACAACTCCAACAAGCTGCTCAGCCTGAACAACGACTTCTATCAGACAGACAACTTCCTGGAAGTGGGCGGTGTGAGCGACCCAATCTCTGTTCCGACACACTGCATGGAGGTAGGACAGCCTCTCGGCGACTTCTGGGGACTCAAGTCAGTGGGCGTGGATGCTGAAGGTTTCGTGCTTGTCGAGGCAAAGGATGCCGATGGCAACTGGACAGTGAAGCGCTTCAACGCAAACCTCAACAACAAGACCAACCGCCAGCGTCTCGGCAGCGGTACTCCGACAATCGTCATGGGATGGAACAACACCCTCCGCTACAAGGGCTTCGACCTCAACCTGCAGTTCACAGGTCAGTTCGGCAACAAGATTCTCAACGCACAGCGCTGCTTCTATGAGAACAACTCTATAGCCTACAACCGCCTGAAGACCGCAAACAACCTCTACGCGGCCATCAACATGGACGGTACACCGGCACTCGACGAAAACGGCAACCAGATATACACCAAGCTCTCAAGCTCTATGGGACAGGGTGTATGGAGCGACCACCTCGAAAACGGTAACTTCTTCAAGCTCACCAACGCAACACTCGGCTACACAATACCGTTCAAGGGAGCCATCAAACGATTCATCTCTAACGCACGTGTCTATGTGTCTTCTACAAACCTCTTCTGCATCACTGCATACTCAGGCATCGACCCGGAGGTAAGCAACTACTTCATGGCGCCTGGTGTAGATGACCGCGACAAGTATCCTACCACTCGCAGCTTCACTTTCGGCATGCAGTTAAATTTCTAAGTATAGAAAATGTAAGGACTGTACAGAAAGCAAAGAAGGTTAATTCACAAACTTAAATCATTACAGAAATGAAAAATATATTTAAAAAGATAGGCGTAGGAGTCCTCGCTGGAACAATGGTGTTCTCAACATCTTGTACCAACCTCGACGAGAAACTCTATGACCAGCTCAATGAAACAAACATTGACCTGAACTCTACGAAAGACCTTGAACTCGTGCTTGGAGCTGCCGTGGCACAGTACCGCTACCTCGTTGAAGACTGGTTCGGAATGTTCCACCTCCTGGAGGAAAGCACCGACCAGTACATGGTGCCGGCACGTATCGGTGTGGGATGGGGAGATGCTTACATCAACCTGCACAGACACGACTGGGGAACAACCGAAGGACAGATACAGCAGCCATGGGACCTCGCGTACAAAGGAGTGGCTTATGCCAACATGGTATGCGACATCTGCGGCGACACCGACTCGGAGATGAGGGCGCAGGCACGCTTCTTCCGCGCAATGTTCTACTATCATCTGCTCGATATGTTCGGCAACCCACCGCTCCAGACCACACAGAACTTTGAGCTCGGCTATCTGCCGGAACAGGTGGGCACAGAGAAACTCTACAACTGGATAGTAGATGAGTTCAAATATGTGGAAGACCATATCACCAGCAATAAGGACGGATGGGGCAACAAGGCTGCCGCGCAGATGGCACTCGCCAAGCTCTACCTGAACAAGAACGCTTACCTCGGCACCACCGGCAACGACGGCTTTGAAAAGGCTCTTGAATATGTCAATAAGGTAATAGCAAGCGGTGAATACAGCCTCGCACCAGCATACAGCGACTGCTTCAAGGCTGGCAGCAAGAACTGTCCGGAAACAATCTTCTGCATACCGGGCGACCAGACACATACCTCGCAGTTCGGTCTGCAGTCATACTGCTTCCCACAGACTGGTCTGCTCGCATACAACTCCACGGCTGCCGGCTACAACGGCTCATGCGGCATACCGCAGTGGATAAAGACCTACGATGCCGCCGACCAGCGACTCACCGACACATGGGCTTTCGGCAAGCAGTATTACGGCGAAGGGCATGCACAGGAGGGCCAGCCTATACCATTCGCTGCCGACGACTGGGCAGGCGAGGGATACCTCAACTACAACGTGGAGGTACACTCTATCGACAACCCAGGCGCTTACCAGCAGGAGGGCGCACGTCTGCACAAGTATGAGATCATGAACGGCACAAACGACGGTACAACAGCTGTTGACCTCGTGGTGTTCCGCTATACCGATGCACTTATGATAAAGGCAGAGTGTCTGCTCCGCATCGGAAACGCTTCTGACAAGGAAGAGGCTGCGAAGATTGTTACTGACATCCGCCGCCGCTCATTCCCGACATCTGTTGCCAAGGCCACTCGTACCGTTGCCGACCTTGAGGGAGGCAGTGTCTATGCTTACGGTCATCAGGAGTTCAATGGTGAGGGTCTGAACAACTGGGAGCCAAGTGCCGCCAACACCTACGAGGGTGGGGCCGACATAGAGCTCGGCGGTCTGCTCGACGACCTCGGCTGGGAGTTTGCCTGCGAGCTTCACCGCCGCCAGGACCTCCGCCGCTTCCATATCAAGGGCTCCAACCTTACTGTATGGAACGCCAAGTCATGGTTCTGCAAGGATGCCAACACCTCGAACACCTACTACGATGTATATTCTATTCCACAGTCTGCAAGGGATACTAACATTAAGCTTAAGCAGAATCCCGGATATTAATTAACCTTCAATAATAACATTTCACTATGAAAAAGATATTATTCCTCGTTCCGCTGTTCGCCCTTATGATGGGGTTCTACAGCTGTAACGACAACGAGAATGTGTCATACCTGCATATTCTGACAAATGAGGAGCTGGCAGAGATGCACCGTCAGGATTCCATCGACAGTGTGAACCGCTCTAAAATCAATGCCAACCTCATTCTTGACTACGAGTGCGAGCTCTTTGAGGGTGACGCTTATGAAGGCAAGAACATAGGCATAGACTTCCAGCCTATAGCAGACCTCTTCGGCATGACGGTTGACGAACTGTATAACGGAATAAACGAGGGTGAGGTAGAGCCTCTCTTTATTCAGGGCACTACCCACCAGGACTGGGCACAGGGCTGTACTGCCAATGCTCCTTGGGGCTACTGGGCAAATGTTGATGGCGACGCCTGCAGCTGGGGACAGGGTTCTGCCGTGTTCACAGAGTGGAATGGCGAGGCGCTTACCTGCGGACAGATGCCCGAGACCCTTGCTTTGGGCGATGAGATTACGGTATTGCCGGGTCTGAGGTACGGAAGCAATCGCGCTGTCATCCGCCTGAAGGTCAAGATTGTAAAGCCGCAGGAGATTGTTGCTGGCATCGTTTACGAAGATGACCTCACCATAAATCTTACCACAAATGCCGGAAGCTACGACCCGCATCCGCTTGAGTTCGATTATGACGCTGTGTGCAAGGCAATCGGTGTGAGCCAGCTGAGTACGGATATGCTCGTCACCTATGCCGACGCTTCGGGCAAGATTACCAACAAGCAGAATGCCGATATGGGCTTCTGGATGGACAAGACAGGACCTATCGGCGGCTGGGGAGATAATGCCAGCGTATGGCTCTCATTCGGAATGACAGAGGGCAACACTGTCGGTGTATGCCTCATGCCGGGTGCTCATGCAGAGGGCGATGTGTTCGTGAACTCTATAGGCTTCCAGAACGGCGACAAGATAGCTATGCTCAATATCACAACAAAGGTTGTCGGCTACATCGACCCGGAGACTCCTCCAGGAGGCGACCCGGAGGACGCTACCGCTGACATCACTCTCACCAAGCCATGGACAGACGACTATGCTTCAGTCAGCGCAGACGTAAGGGATATCCTCCGCAACGCTTTCAAGGCCACCACATACCAGATTTACTCTGCTATACTGGACGGCGAACTGAAGATGTACTGCCTCGAGGCATCTGAGGAAGAGCCTGCATACACCGCTTCCGCTCCTGGCTACTGGATTAAGGCTGACGGTAGCGCCACATCGTGGGGCGTTGAGTCCGTTGCATTCGTCGAGCTTGCTTCGGGCGAGACATTCCTGACACTCAATGTCGGCAACCATCCTGACCTTGCCGACCCAATGGGCTTCACTGTTCCGGCAAAGATGATTGTCTGCTGGAAGGGTGTCAAGGTGACGATTAACCTGACGATTGACATTAAACCAAAGGAATAACTTTAAAAGTAAAGTGGAGTTAAAGTGTAGTTAAAGTGAAGTTAAAGGGGAGTTAAAGTGACAAATGACCCATGCGCATAAAGGTAATGTCACTTTAACTCCACGATAACTCCACTCCCCTCAGTTACCACACCCCTTCACTACACATATGAAGAACATTCCTTCAAACACTTACCACTATGAGAAACAGAATCATTTATTTCGCATCACTGCTGTGTGCCATGCTCGTTTCTGTCTCGTGTTCCAACGAGAAGACGCTTGACACATCCGACATCTTTGCGCTGAACGTAAAGGAGATTAACCTGAACTACGACGAGGTGTCTGCTTCAATCACGTTCCGCTCGCGTGCCAACTGGAATGTTACGGTCCTCGGTGGCACCATTGAGGGCAAGGAATGGATTACGCTCGACAAGACCGGCGGCATCGGTTCAGACAAGTGTACTATTGGCATCACCACCAAAATAAACGCCACTAAGGTTCCCCGCGAGGCTGTCATACAGCTCTCTTCCTGCGGCGTTGTAAAGGAGGTGAAGCTTACGCAGGGCGCATCGTCAAAGGAGATACTCACTCCCGACGACGTTCCAAACTACAGCAAGTTCTTCGCTAACTCTGATGTTTACGGCATGGATATGTTCAGCCCCGAGTCAAAGTGGTCGTTCTACCGCTACAGACAGAGCGAGCACTTCTTCGTGTTCTGGGAGCCGGGATTCGGCAACGACCCTGCTACCACTGACGTGCCGGCCATGCGTGTGGATGTGGAAGACCTTCTTGCCAAGGCAGAGCAGTTCTACAACACCAACATCAATATGCTGAAGATGGCATCTCTCGGCAAGTCGCAGCTCGACAACTACAAAATGCAGATTTATCTCCTTTATCAGGATGAATGGCTTGCTACAGGTTCGGGCTATGACAACACCATCGGCGCGCTTTGGGTGAATCCATCCACCTGCCAGCCGGTAGGTTCCACCATCGCTCACGAGATAGGCCACTCGTTCCAGTATCAGGTTTATTGCGACCAGGTTTACAACGGTGCGCCGAGCGATTTCACCACTGGCTTCCGCTATGGCTATCCGGGCAGCAACGGCGGCAACGGCTACTGGGAGCAGAGTGCACAGTGGCAGTCGCTGCAGGACTATCCGGCAGAGGCTCTCGATTCGTATCACATGGGTGTATGGCTCGCCAATTACCATCGCGCTTTCGAGAATGAGTGGATGCGCTATGCGAGCTACTACCTGCAGTATTTCTGGACAGGGAAGCACGGCATAGAGGCTTTCGGACGTATATGGAAGGAGTCTAAGTATCCGGAAGATGCTATCATGACCTACACCCGCCTCTACAACGGCGGCGACTGGAGCAAGACTGCCGACGAGCTGTACGAATATGCGGCACACACTGCCACATTCGACATACCCGCCCTCACTGAATATATGCGCGAAGACCACCTTAACAAGTACAAGACAAATCTCCTTGAGATTGGCGACAACTGGTTCCAGGTGGCTTATGGCTCATGCGTGCAGTCTTCGGGCTTCAATGTAATACGTCTGAATGTTCCTGAGAACGGCGGTGCTGTGGCTTGCGACTTCGTGGGTCTCCCCAGCAATTCTCCTCTCGCAAAGGGCGATGCAGGTCAGTATATGAAGAGCGAGTCATACGTGGGCACTGTCAGCAACTACAACGGCACAGTCTCTGACGAGCGCCTTGGCTGGCACTGGGGCTTCGTGGCTTACAAGAACGACGGCACCCGTGTCTATGGCGATGCTGCAAAGGGCAAGGAAGGCCGTGTTACATTCCAGTGTCCTGAAGGCACCAAGTATCTCTACCTCGTTGTTGCAGGTACGCCTACAAGCTACAACCAGCACCCATGGGACGAAGACGAACTCACCGACGAGCAGCTGCCATACAAGGTTAAGTTTGCCGGCACTAATGTTTACGGATATATCGACATCGACCCGTCCGTTGACCCGACGAGTGTAAACATCCCTGTCACACTGCAGTGCAATGCGGCCGAACCCGGCTATGAGCAGGGTGTGGTTAATTTCACCGAGACAGGCATTTTGGGACAGATTTGCCAGGCGTTCGTCATGACATCGTCACAGCTCGCCTCATGCACACAGGCTCCTTCGGGCTCGGCAGAGCCAAAGGAGGGCATGGTAACATTCGGACTCCTGCAGCCAGACGGAAGCATCGCTTACACCTACACCGCCAATACCGGCTTCTATATCACTGCTGATGGAAGTCTTGGCAGCTGGGGCAACAACGACCCGATATATGTGGAGTATGAAGAGAAAGACTTCCTGCTGCATTACGGCCATAAGCCAAATTGCTCGGTTGCAGGCACTACATACAATGTGAAGCCTTGCCTCGTCTATGTGAAGAACGGCAAGCAGTATGTGGCTACCTTCGACATGACGATGAAATACTGATAACCTGAATTAAAAGTTGAGGGTGGAGGCGCATACTCCGCTCTCAACTTTTCTTTTCCCCCTCCTTTCCCCACCCCCTTATCCCCCTTATGCGTTTCATACACAGCCCGTTTGCCCCCATTGCGCCACTGTGTTCGGCACTATTGTGCCGAATAAACAGCCGCACCAGACCCTCCGTTTCGCGCTATGCCCTGTCCGCCTTCTTCCTCGCTGCCCTCTTGTTATTGGCAGCCTGCTCAGGCGGCGGCGATGATATAATTCCTCCTAAACCAGAACCTGAGCCTACGCCCGAACCAACACCCCCTGAGCCTGAGCCAGACCCCAAGCCCGCTGTTGAGGCTAAATACATACCATCCAAAATAGAGATAAACACTGTGGGCGCACAGCCCATAAAAAGTAGAGAGAAGAAAGATACTGTCCACTGCACAGTGGCAATAACATCCGACGTCGAGGGGTGGTCAGCCGTCCTCGACGGGCGTATCCGTGGGCGCGGCAACTCCACATGGCTGTGGTATCCCAAGAAGCCGTACCGCCTGAAACTGACCGATGGAGCGGAAGTCCTCGGAATGGCATCGAACAAGGACTGGGTGTTCCTCGCCAACTATCGCGACCCCACACACCTCATGAACTCCTTCGTCTTCCTGCTCGGGCAGAAAATGGGGCTGCCCTTCACCAACAATGTGCGCTATGCCGAAGTGACGCTCAACGGCGAATACATAGGACTGTACCAGATAACAGAGCAGATAAAGCAGGGCAAGAACCGCGTGAACATCGACAAGAAGGAAGGCATACTGCTCGCGCTCGACAGGGACGACGGTCCGGAACTGTCGCAGGAGGGCGACAACTTCTGGTCGAAGGTTTACCAGATGCCCGTATGCGTGAAACATCCCGAAGACGATGCCGACTACGACTTAATTCGCGACGAGTTCGCCATTGTGGAGCAGGCGGTGAAATCTGCCGACTATGACACTGCCGACAAGGTGCTCGACATAAAGTCGCTCATCGACTACCTCATCATACAGGAGCTTGTGGAGAACGTAGAGCTCGTTGCGCCCCGCTCCGTCTATTTCTATCGCGACAAGGGCGGCAAATGGACTGCCGGCCCGCTGTGGGACTTCGATGCGGGCTTCGACTTCGACTGGACGAACATGACCACCTCGCACAACTATTTCAAAGACTACCGCGAATTGGTGCTTGGCACGAAGCCCGCCACTCACCAAGGCTCTTACGACCCGTGGGGGCTGCCCTACTTCTTCACCGACCTGTTCAAGTCGCAAAAGTTCGTGAAGCAGTACAAAGACCGCTGGGCGGAGATAAAACCGCAGATAATGTCCGACGTGTGGGTGGAGATGATGAACTACTACAAGGGCAATGAATATGCCGTGAAACGAGACAACGAGAAGTGGCCCATCGGCAAGAACCATTCCACAGAAGTGTCGAGCATGCAGCAGTGGCTGAACCGCCGCATCAGCTACCTCGACGCTATAATCCAAGACTATTGACAGCATAAACCCTGAGGCTTGTCTGCATCCCCCCCTCCATCCCGGCATCCCGTTATTCCGGCATTCCAAATAAAATTAATCTCCCAATATACCATGAAGAAACTCTCTGTTATAATCCTTGCAGCACTGACGCTATCCAGTCCTGCATACCCTGCAAAGAAAGTGAGGCAAACGGCAAGAAAGGCAGCTGCTGCCGCCACCACAATGTCGCGAACAATCAGTAAGGTGGAGGCGGTCTCCGTGCAATGCCCCGAAGGCACTGTGCCACGGCTGCCGGCACTGCTGTGGGTGACTTACACCAACGGCAAGGGCGAATACCGCCAGGTGCTGTGGAACAACTATGACCTGCCCACCGAACAGGCGGAGGCTGACACCAGGCAGATGCCGGCAGGAACAGGCTACACCGTCAGCGGATATATCGTGGGCGATGACAGCACGCCACGAGGCTATGCCGTCAGCGCAGAGGTCTCTGTATGCAAGGGCACATACTCCACGCCTGCCGCAAAGCCTGTTGCCCAGACGCTGCCGCTGTGCGATGTGTCGATAACGGGCGACAACCAGCTGACCCACAACCGAGACCTCGACATACGCACCATACTCTCATGGGATGTCAGCCAGCAGCTGTACAACTACCGCGACACCTACGGACTGCCCACCGACGGCTACAAGGAGGCTGACGGATGGGACTCACCGACGATAAAGCTCAAAGGGCATGGCACCGGGCACTACCTCTCCGCCCTCGCCTTCGCCTACGCCTCTGCCACCGATGCGAAGCAGAAGGAGCAGCTCTACAGCAACATCTCGCGCATGGTGAAGGAGATGCGCCAGTGTCAGGAGCGCACATTCGTGTGGAGCGACTCGCTCGGCAGATACTTCGAGGCACGCGACCTCGCGCCGGAGCAGGAGCTGCGCGAGATGAAAGGCGGATGGGCAGACTTCGACAAATACAAGAAAGACTACAAGCACTACGGCTACGGCTACCTGAACGCCATCCCGGCGCAGCATCCAGTGCTGGTGGAGATGTATCGCGCATACAACAACGAGCATTGGCTCTGGGCACCATACTACACCATACACAAGCAGCTCGCCGGACTCATCGACATAGCCACCTATGTTCACCGCGACGGCATAGACAAGCTCGCGCTCCAGATAGCCAAAGACATGGGGCTGTGGGTGTGGAACCGTCTGCATTACCGCACATACATAAGCCGTGAGGGCACGCAGGAGGAACGACGCAGCCGTCCGGGCAACCGCTTTGAGATGTGGAATATGTACATTGCCGGTGAGAACGGCGGCATGGGCGAGAGCATGGCGCGACTGAGCGAGATGGTGAGCGACCCGACGGACAAGGCACGACTCATTGAGGGCGCATCCTTCTTCGACAACCCTACATTCTTCGACGCCCTCTCGCGCAACATTGACGACATCCGCACACGACACGCCAACCAGCACATACCGCAGATAGTCGGTGCGCTGCGCAGCTATATGGGCAACGGGAACCCCTACTACTACAACCTCTCGCTCAACTTCTGGCAGATGATACAGGGGCGTTACCGCTACTGCACAGGCGGTGTGGGCAACGGCGAGATGTTCCGCCAGCCATACACGCAGACACTGAGCATGGTGACAAACGGCGTCAATGCAAACGAAAAGACCGCCAACCCCACTCTCAACGAGACCTGCTGCGCGTATAACCTCGCCAAGCTCTCTAAGGACCTCGCCTGCTACAACCCCGACAATGCCGCACTGATGGACTACTACGAGCGGCTGCTCTACAACCAGATTGTCGGCTCGGTGAATCCTGACAACTACGGAGTAACCTACCAGTATGCCATCGGACTCAATGCCTCGAAGCCTTTCGGCAGCGAGACTCCCCAAAGCACCTGCTGCGGAGGCACGGGCAGCGAGAATCATGTGAAATACCAGGAGGCTGCCTACCTCGTCTCCGACAATACGCTGTGGGTGTCGCTGTATATGCCCACCAAAGTAAGCTGGCAGCAGATGGGCGTTGAGTTTGAGCAGCAGTGCAGCTGGCCTGCGGATAAATCGACCATCGTCGTTACAAAGGGCGGAGGCTGTTATGCCGTGAAGCTGCGCGTGCCTTACTGGGCAACGGACGGATTCACCGTGAAGCTCAACGGAAAGACTCTCACGAAGGACGCCAAGCCTTCGACATACTACGAGATACCCGCCCGTCAGTGGAATGCAGGCGACAAGATAACGGTTGATATGCCGTTCACACTCCATCTGGACTATGCCCCCGACAAGCTGAACAGCGCCCTTGTGGGCAGTGGCGATGCACTTGAGTCGGCATGGTTAGGCACACTGATGTACGGCCCTCTCGCCATGACCGCCACAGGAATAACGACTTGGAAGGATGCTACGCTCAACCTCAAGGCATCCCGTCATCCCGTTAATCCCTCAGGAGTCGTCACCCTTAACTACGATGGCAGGGAGTTCCTTCCCGACTACTACCGCCACGACAACTCCACCCACTACCTCCGTCTGCTGAATGTCCCCAAGAGCAAGAGCGCGACAGGCAGTGCTGTGGCAGAGATCGACGACACCTCCCTGAAGAGCGCGATATACCTTGCAGAGCAGCGTGTGGCAGAGCAGCAGCGGTGGAACGAGGCGAAACGCCAGCAGTCAGCACCGTGGGCACCTAACGGCTACGCCCGCCTCACATCGCAGCTCGACAATGCGCGCACCGCCCTGAAGGCGAAATCATCCCAGGCAGACATCGACCAGGCGGCAGTGGGACTGAACTCCGTCCTCATGTCCATGCGCCCCGGCAACCTCGCAGAGCCGGAAGACCTCGCCACCCTCGAACAGCTGCTCACCACAGCATCCCGGCAGACATCCACCGCAGACCTGAAGGACGCTGTGGATTACGGCAGGATGGTTATACGCTATGTGAAGGACGGCAGCGGCACA
>JABUUG010000139.1:4514-6187 GCA_021443285.1 Bacteroidaceae bacterium | reverse complement strand
CTCAAGCTAATTTATAGAACCCACCTTAATTATCTCGGCAGCCCGACAGCCCGCCACTGTGTTCGGCCGCTCGGCCTTTGGACGCTTTCACAAAGCGAAGCGACAGAAAGAACATTTTGCCGAATCACCAATAATCGACAAACAATAATCAACAACTGATTCCATGAATATCCAAGAATTCTACAAAGAGACAGACAGCAACTACGAAGAGGCTGTGAAACGACTCATGAACGACAAGTTCCTGACACGTTTTGTAAAGCAGTTCCCCACCGACCCTTCATACCCGGAGCTCGCCGCTGCCCTTGAGGCAGACGACACACAGAAGGCTTTCCTGAACGCCCATACGCTGAAAGGTGTGTGCAAGAACCTCTCCTTCACACAGCTTGCCGACACATCGTCGGAAATCACAGAGATACTGCGTGCAGAAAATCTGGCGGAAGCAAAAGAATATTTCCCCAAAGTAAAGGCAGATTACGACAGGATTATCGCCGCACTCAGCTGCCTGGAATAACCACCGCGTGTGTGGAATAACCACAACGCATGGAACAACCACCGCGTTCGGAGCATCAGCTCCGAATAAACAACCTTCCACCACAGAACACCCACATTTATAACAAGAAGACATGAAGACCGTACTCGTAATAGAAGACAACGACCTCAACCGCAACCTCCTCGCAGCCCTGCTGAAAGGCTCATACGAAGTGCTGACGGCAAAGAACGGCGCAGTGGGACTTGAGGTGCTGAAAAGCAGAGGAAACGACATCGCCCTCATCTTCCTCGACATACAGATGCCTGTAATGGACGGCTACGAATTCCTGAAGGCAGTGCAGGAAGACGGCACACACGCCGACATCCCAATCATAGTTACCACCATCGACCACACCGACGAGGAACGATGCCTCAGCCTCGGAGCAATCGACTTTGTGGGCAAACCCTACGACCCATCCATCATCAAACGGCGTGCCGACGCCCTCATACGCATGAGGGACAAGATTGCCGCCAGATAAAGCAGCCAAAAAGCAGATGAAATAAAACACTGCGTATAACCGCTGCGTTTGGAGCGCCAGCTCCAGAAAATTCCGATCCAAATAATGCACCCCCTACCCTAACGACAAACAGATATGGGAAGAAACAAGTTTTCGCAGGGAGAGATTGACGCAATAAGCAGACTGCTCAAGCAGAAATGCAGCGGCAACCGTTTCCAGCAAAAACAGGTAAGACACACGCTGAGGGTTGACTACGAGTTCAACATCTCCGACTTCAACATACAGGGACAGGCTTTCGGCCCCGATGAACTGCAACAGTGCGTGCAGCGAGGAAAAATACAGATCCTCGACGACTCCACGATAGAAGCCATGAAGGCAAAACGTGCCAGAGACAAGGCACGCGACGAGGAACAGCGGAGAAAGGCTGAAGTGGAGAGCGGAACACAGACCGACTGGCAGCAGGCCATGAAGGAATGGAACGACTGGGAGCAGAAGGAAAAGGCAGGGCAGTCATAATACATAATACATAATCCCACACCATCGTTTACGCACAACAAGACAGGCGGCACATCGCAATCGCGATATGCCGCCTGTCTTTATTTTTTAGTTGGGTGCCCAGTGAGACTCGAACTCACGACATTCAGAACCACAATCTGACGCTCTAACCAACTGAACTATGGGCACCAT
>JABUUG010000139.1:0-3972 GCA_021443285.1 Bacteroidaceae bacterium | reverse complement strand
TTTTTTACTGAACCCTCCAAATTTAATTGCGAAATAATGTCTTTAGCTTGTGAATATTTGCCCTGCTTTATGTATTCATGCGCCTTTTTCTCCATCAGAAGCGCCTCTTCAAGCTGTTTTCCCTTCTTTTTAGGCTTATCCTCTGCTGGCAGGATGTCGTGATTGTCTTTCAGAAGGATTGCATCGTTGATTGCCTTCTCTTCCTCGTCTGTTATGTCGGGCAGTACGATTTTTCCACCCTGACGGAAGAAATCGTTTATTATGGCGTCCTGCCGGCTTTCTGTCTCAGGTTTGCCCTGTTCTTCTGGGATTTCTCCATCTTCTATCTGACAGAGAAGCTGCACATAGTCGTTTGTCGCATACCACGGTATGGACTTTCTCCTGCCGCCGGGCAAGTCTTCCGGCTGTATCTCGCTGAGGAAGGAGTCTATGAGCGTTTCTGTGCGCGAGGTATTTTCCGCCGACCTTACGCGTTCTTCCCTCTCGTCCGCTATCTGATAGTTCTTGGCTTCCACGAGGTTGAAGAGCTTCTCGCGGTCGGTTATGTATATTGCAGCGCGGTGCAGCTCCTCATCAAACGAACTGTCGTGGAGAAGGTAGAGGTTCTTCAGCATGAGCAGTCTTGCTGGCTGGTAGTATGGATAGCGCGCCACGAGCTCACGCAGGTCATAAAGCGTATGCTTATCCAACAGATGTGGGTTGAGTTCTAATTCGCTTAACACCTTCTTATTTACTATTTGACAATTTACGATTTAGCTATTGGTTCTAATTTGATTATTTACCATTTAGCTATTGGGGACTTTGTAATTCTTCCATTTAGCAATGGGGAGGAATCACTTACCAGTTTGCCACTGTGGCATTGAAGATTTGCTCCGTAAGGTCTTTCACCATCTGCTGCACAAGCTGTTCCTGGACGGCATTGAGCTGCTGCGTGGTCTCATAGGATGCGGTGGCAGTGAAGGTGCGCTCAAAGTCCTCCACATGGTTCTTGCTGTTTGAGAAGCGCACGTTCACCGTCATTGAAAGCTCCGCCATGGCTGACGCTCCCTCAGCATTCACCGACTTGTTTCGCTGCGAATACTGTGTTATCTCGCCCTCTATCTTCATATCTCCGTTCCTCTTGACAAGCTGCAGGCGTGTGCTGTTCATAAAGAGGTCGCGGAGCTCGTTGTTGAACATTGGTGCCATCGGTCCCCAGACGTAGGCAGATCGGATAGGGAAATCGCTGATTTGTATGGTCTTTGTCTTGGAATAGTCGATGCTCGCACCGTTGAACTTGTAGCTCACACTGCATGAATACAGGGTGAGGCACACGGCGAAAACGGCAACGAGCTGGCTGACCAGCAATATCTGTTTCAATGGTTTCATTGTATTAGTTTTACGTCCTCTATGTTCAGCTGCCCCTTTATCGCCTCTATCTCATTGTTGAGGTGCAGTATCTGGTTGCGCAACTCAAATATCATTGCAAAGAGAGCATCACGCTCGTTCTTGTAGCTGTGGTCTTTGCTGTCGGGCGTTGTACACGTCAGGGCTGTAGAGGCGACGCTGTTCGGCACGAACTCAGATATGTCGTCTGCGGAGAGAGTCTGCTTCTTTGCAAGCACAGCAATCTGCTCGGTTACGTTCTTCAGCTGCCTGACATTGCCCGGCCACTTGTATTTCAGCACCTGCTGCTTGGCGCTTTCGTCAAGGGATATAAGCGGGAGCTTGTATTTCTCTGCCGCCTGCATCGCGAAAAGTCGGAAGAGGAGCAGCACATCCTCGCCGCGTTCCCTCAGTGGCGGCAGCTTTATCTGTATGGCATTCAGGCGGTAGTAGAGGTCCTCGCGGAAACGGCCTTCGCTGATAGCCTTCTGCAGATTGACGTTTGTGGCAGCCACAATCCTCACGTCGGCTTTCATCACCTTCTGTCCGCCGACCCTTATATATTCGCCGGTTTCCAGCACCCTCAGCAGTCGCGCTTGTGTAGGCAGCGGCAGTTCGCCCACCTCGTCAAGAAACAGCGTACCACCGTCCGCAGCGCCGAAATAGCCCTCGCTCTCTCCAATGGCACCTGTGAACGCGCCTTTCTCATGGCCGAAGAGTTCGCCGTCGATGGTTCCCTCGGGTATTGCGCCGCAGTTTATGGCAAAATACTTTCTCCGTTTCCTCGGTGAGTTCTCGTGTATAATGCGCGGGATAATCTCCTTTCCCGTTCCGCTCTCGCCGATTACAAGCACAGAAAGTTCGGTGGGAGCCACCTGCATGGCGATGTCAAGGGCACGGTTTATGCCCTCGCAAGTGCCTACCACACCGTATTTCTGCTTTATTTGTTGAAGCTGTTTACTGTCCATTTGGTGCGCAAAATTACAACTATATATGCTTTAAGCAAAAGAAATGCTGGAAAACCACAATCTTCTCTTATTTCTTCACCACCTTTCTTCCGTTCATTATATAAATGCCCGGTGCCAATGGTGCGGTATGCTTACGGCCGAAGAGGTCGAAGACCTCGCTGCCAGAGGTTTCCTCAAGCTGCACCGGAGTGGCAATTCCCGTGGTGTTGTTGCACACAAGGCGGACATTGCCGAGGAGGGCCTCGGTGTAGCCGGAAGAAGCTTTGGGCAACTGCCATTTCAGTATGTAGTCGCCCTTCTCCGCAACCTCAAACGAGAGCTGCTCGTCGGTGCTCTGAGTGATGCGTGAGGTGGAACCGTTTGATGACACAAAAGCTGTTGGGGCGGACGACAGTTGTGCTGCCACCTCGCCGCCTACACGCTGCACAGAGGCAGTGATGCTTGGCTTGGCCTTCCAGCCGACAATGGAGTAGCTGAGCGTATATTTTCCGGGGTCAAGAGTGAGGCGATAGCCGCTCTCCTCGCCATAGTTCACGTAGCCCACATCGGCAGTGCCTGCACGGAAATAGAAACCGTAGGTCATCATGCCTTCAGGTGAGAACGACATTATACGAGGACCGAGAGAGTAGTTTCCGGCACGACGGATGCCTTCTTCCGACTTTGAACGCCAGCCGGCAGGAATGCACGATGCGCCATACAGGTCGAAATTGTCTGTCATGACAGTCTCGCCCTCGTCTGGATCATCGTCAATATCGGTGCGGGCAGAACTCTTCCCGAAGATGAATGTGTTCACGCTGTAAGGCTCAACGCTCACGGCAGGAGTGTAAGTCTCCTCTTCCACCTTCACAGTAGTCTTTATCATGTTTCGCGTCTCGTTGGTTTTAATCTTCTTGCCGCCGAGAGTGAAGAACGGCAGTGTGATTTGCGTGTTGTAAGTGTCGGCGCTCGGATTTATTATCATCACGACGACGCTGTCGCCCGACTCTGTGAGATAGGCGGAAGAAGACAGCTTGCCGCTATTGTCTGTGAGCGAATGACGGACGCGGGTGGTGCCGGAGACATACTTCGCATAGTGTGACAGGATGTAGCCCCGCTTTGTTATCTCACCCTCCTTCGTGCCATACTGTCCATCGCCAAGACAGCCATAGTAACGCTTCAGCGAATAGTGTACCCAAGCACTGAAATTGGCGAGCATGGCATCGTTTATGCTGCTTGCGAAGAGGAAACCGTCGTCCTTCCAGTTTATATCCTTTTTTTCGTTCTCCTGACGCTCGTTTATAAGGTATTCCGTCATCCACACTTCCTTGCCTTTCTGTGCAGCAAGCGGATACGACGAACCGTCCCAGCCGTAGAAGTGTCCGCCGAGGATGTCGAGCTGTTCGCATGCCTCCGGGTCGTTGAGTATAGCCTCGTGGATATTGCGCGTGAAATGTATGGCCTCTGGCGCGATAATCTTGCAGCCGATAAGGCTGCCGTACTGGCGGAGGAACTTCACGAACTGCGCTCCCGACCAGATGCAGCTTTGGTACTCCGCATTCCAGTCGGGCTCGTTCTGCAGCGATACGGCATCAATAGCCACTCCCTGCTCCTTCATATACTCATAGTAGGAGTTCAGGAGATTTGCCCAATCCTCGTAATG
>JABUUG010000138.1:4041-5230 GCA_021443285.1 Bacteroidaceae bacterium | reverse complement strand
CTTTTTCGAGCAAGAGCTTCCGGCTCTTCATTCTGTGATAGAGAGCATATATAAGCACACATATCAAGGCTATAAGACCCAGGAAGAGCACTACGGTCATGGCTATACTGCGTGCTGGAGGCAGCGCTGCAAGGAAGAGCAACGGCAGGAGGATGGAGGCGTTCACAGTGCCTGCCCTACCCTGCGCGTTTTCAACGGCGACATAGGGCTGGTTGAACACGAACCTTGCACCGTTTGTATAGTTCTCGTCCACCCAGATGTCTCCACCGAGACGCTGCATAATGATCTTGCAGAGCGAGAGTCCGATACCGAAACCGTATGCCTGTTCAGTGACTTTCTCAAAACGCTTGAAGATTTTCTTCGCCTTGTCCTTCGGTATTCCCACGCCGGTGTCGGTAACGGTGAATGTTATTTCGTTCTTTACGTCATCGGCATTGATATTGAGGTTTATCGTACCACGCTTGCAGAACTTCATGGCGTTTGTCATCACATTTATTATCACCTGCTGCAGACGCAGAGAGTCGGTAACGATTGGGAACATCTCCTTATTTGCTGAGAATGTAATGTTTGCGTCTGTTTTGTTTATGTGGCTGAGCATATTCACCACGTTTCTGCCGAGCTTTATGGCATCGCATGACACGTAAGTAAAGTCGAAATTATCGGGTGAAGACGTGGAGCTGGACTGCAACACATCGTCAATCAGTCGCCGGAAGTTGTTGGAGTTCATCGCGATGATGTTGGCAGCCTCTTTGCGCGTATCGTCATCCACGGAAGGCTCTGCAAGCAGGTCGCAGAATCCGGCAATGGCATTGAGCGGAGTCCTTATCTCGTGTGTCATGTTCGAGAAATACATACTCTTGCTCTTCTGCTGGAGTATGGCGCTTACCGTGGCGTCCTCTATCCTCTGGTGTGCCATGCGCTTCTGTCTGTTTGTGAAGTATAGCAGCACGTTGGCGATTATCACCAGCAGAAGGATGGTAATGAGCCCCACAGCAATTGCTTCTACAGCTTCAGTATAAAGTCCTGCACTTTGCGATGCACTGTCGGCAGCCACACAGAAAAGAGGCAAGAGTGCGGTTGCCAACGTCAGGAATAATCTCGGAATAAATGATGGTACCATAAACCAATGTGTATTAGATACAAAGGATAAGAAAGGGTATTTTTCGTGGCAAATTTAACTTTTTTTTAG
>JABUUG010000138.1:0-4024 GCA_021443285.1 Bacteroidaceae bacterium | reverse complement strand
CAAAAAAAACACAAAAAACACATGAACGGGGCAAGTTTTCGCTAATTTTGCAGACAAAACGAACAATACAGATGCAGGAAACGGTAATGGAGGAAAACAAGCAGGCGGCGTTGGCGCGCACCTTTGTTGAACAGACAGGGGTCAGCGTGCTGCTTATGGGCAAGGCGGGAACAGGAAAAACAACCTTTCTCCGCAACCTGTACAACAGGCAGATGAAGCGTATGGTGATACTTGCCCCTACAGGCGTTGCCGCACTCAATGCAGGTGGTGTAACCATACACAGTTTCTTCCAGCTGCCGCTAAGCCCTTTTGTTCCAGACTCCAAGTTCCGTCGCGACAGCGCCAATGCAAAATACCGCTTCCAGTTTTCGCGCGAGAAACTTGCTATGATACGAAGCATCGACCTGCTTGTCATAGACGAAATATCAATGGTTCGAGCCGATTTGCTTGATGCAGTGGACCAGGTTCTGCGCCGTTACC
The DNA here is from genome assembly GCA_021443285.1 of Bacteroidaceae bacterium. Classification (GTDB taxonomy): domain Bacteria; phylum Bacteroidota; class Bacteroidia; order Bacteroidales; family Bacteroidaceae; genus Prevotella. The sequence goes on along the minus strand of JABUUG010000138.1, from coordinate 3,544 downwards.
GCCAGCACAACAAGCCTTTTGGCGGTGTGCAACTGCTGCTTATCGGCGACCTTGCCCAGCTCTCTCCTGTTGTTACAGAGCAGGACAGCATCATACTACGCGAATATTACGACACCCCTTATTTCTATGGTTCAAAGGCACTGCGACAAGTGCCATACGTAAGCATTGAGCTTACTCACATCTACCGGCAGAGGGATAAGGATTTCCTCGCAATTCTCAATGAAATAAGGGCGGGAATGCTGTCCGACGAATCGCTTGCCCGACTGTCGCAAAGGTACATCCCGGACTTTGTGCCGGCAAGGGACGGTGAGGGCTACATACGCCTTACCACACACAACAGGCAGGCGGACAGCTACAACCAGAAGCGACTTGCCGACCTCACGGGCGACGACTACTGCTACGAGGCAAAGATAACAGGCAATTTCCCCGAACAACTTTACCCTATTGACAAGGAGCTGCATCTGAGGGAAGGCGCACAGGTGATGTTCTGCAAGAACGACTCCACGAAACAGGGCAGGTACTATAACGGAAAGCTCGCCACGGTTGTTGAGCTGGACGAGAACAGCATTATGGTGCAATGTATTGAGGATGACCTGATTGTGGAGGTAACACGTGACGAATGGGAGAACTCGAAATATTCGCTCGACGCCACTACCCACGAGATAGTTGAGGAGATAGAGGGCCGCTTCGTGCAATACCCACTGCGGCTGGCATGGGCTATCACGATACACAAGAGTCAGGGACTTACCTTCGACCGCTGTGTTATAGACGCCATACGCTCGTTCTCGCCCGGGCAGGTCTATGTTGCTCTCAGCCGCTGCCGCACACTTGAAGGAATAGTGCTGTCGTCTCCACTGACAAGGCAGTGCATCATTACCGACGAATCCGTAAAGTCATACATCACCGCACAGGAAAATGCCAGCAGTCTGGCAACGCCACATCTTGAAGACTACAGGAAGAGCTACTACACAAGCCTCATAGACGAGCTCTTCGACTATACATCCATTCGCCAATATCTGGAGCGCTACTACAGGCTTATGCTTGACAGCTATGCAAAGAAATACCCCGCACATCTTTCGGGCGTGAAGGTGGCATACGATGATATGCAGGAGAAGCTGGCGGATGTAGCCTCTGCATTCAAGAAGCAATACACGGCAATGGTGAATGTTTCGCCTGACTATCAGGCAGATGAGAGAATACAGGAACGGTTGAAGAAAGGATCTGCATATTTCCTCGACACGACTAGAAACCTTTTTGAGACAATCATAAAATCGCCCAAACCGCAGATTGGCAACAAGGCTGTTCAGGAACGTATGGACACAGCACATGCTGACCTGACAAACGAACTCCGCATAAAAACCAAAACCCTCGCCGCCATCAGCGACAAGGGCTTTACCGTAAAAGACTATCTCAATGTCAAGGCAAAGGCGTCGGTATCAGACAGCGACATACCGAAACCCAAGCCACGCAAGAAGAAAAAGTAGGGTGCGGGGCACAAATCCCCCTGCTTCCTTATAATCTGGCTATTTTACCACAGTAGCCTTTATGAGTTTCACATCCTCCTTCGGGCGGTCGTTCTTATCGGTTTCAACAGACTGTATGGCTTCCACCACTTCCAGTCCTTCCACGATTTCCCCGAATACGGTGTATGTGCCGTCAAGCCATGGCGTACCGGGGCGGCGCATGTAGTATATCCGAATCTTTTCCCATTCTTCCTCCGGCAGTTTTCCGAACACCTTCTCGTTTCGGAAATACATGTCAGACATCTCCTCATCTTTCATCCTTCGTCCCCACACGAAATAGAACTGGCTGTTGCTCGACCTGAACTCCGGGTTCTTGTCATCGCCCTCGCGTGCCGCGGCAAGCATTCCTCGCCTGTGCATATACTTTGGCCAGACAATCTCCGCCGGGATGGTTTCTTTCGTTGTGTCATCACCGTCGCCGAGCACTGTGCCGGGCTGTGCATTACGCGAAGTAGGGTCGCCCCCCTGTATCATGAAGTTGCTGACAACACGATGGAAGAGCGTGCCGTCATAGAATCCGCTCTCGACGTGCTGTATCATATTGTCGCGGTGGAGCGGTGTGTCATTGAACAGCTTGAAACGGATATTGCCCTTGCTTGTTTCAAAAAGCACTTCACGGCAAACGGTGTCTGCTGCCTCCTGTGCGCTGGCTGTACCGCATATACTGCCGCAAAATAAGGGAGCGGCAAGCATGAAGAGCGAAATAAGATGTCTTTTCATAGTGGTTGTATTAATTTTTCAATTGCATTGCATTTCATAGGCGTGCACCGGCATGAACGGACAAAAGCGGTGGGAGTGTCTCTGCTGGCAGCACTGTGTATTTGTATGGTATCTTCACCTTTCCTTTGCTCTGTGGCATACGTTTTGGCTGTGTTACCGTGATGTTTGAGTCGTCCCAAACGTATGCTGCGGCATCCTTTGGCTCAAACACCTTCTTTATGTTCTTCGCGAAATAGTTGCCTTCCACGAGACACTCCGAGTATTTCCTTGGGTTGATGCATGACGAGGCATTGCCCTCACAACAGTAGTAGTTGTTCAGCACATGCACCTTCCCTACCCTAACCATTGGCATACGCGCCCTGCAGCCTGCCCCCCACACGTTGTAGGCGTAAGTGATGTTCAGTTTGCCCTGTGTCTCGCTATCGCCTGAACCCACAAGGTTGGTGTTCTGGTGTCTGTATGAATGTTCTGTATAACTGAATGTACACCAACTGACAGTGCAGAAATCAGACTCATCCGTAATGTCGAGATTTCCGTCCATGCCATCAATGAAATCGCAGTGGTCTATCCACATATTGGTGCAATGGGCAAGGCTTAGCAGGTCTTTGCCGCCAACATCTATGGATCCGGGGCCTATCAGCTTCAGGTTTCTGATTATGACGTTCTGGCAGTCCTCCAATGCGAATATGCCGGAATTACGGTATTTCTCCTTCTTGTCATTGAGCATCTCAATGAGGATGCGTCTCGTGTTATACTCTGCCTGCTCCTTTATGACCTTTCCGTTGGGCAGAGTGCCGCCACCGCCGTTAGTTGTCATGGCAGGTATGCCCTCGCTATTCAGCCTATCCACTATCTCTGGAGTGATGTGCCACACCGTGCGCAGCGTGGCGTTGTTTATTCCAACAATGGTCTTGTCCTTCAGCCCCTGCAAGCGACACACTTTAGATATGAGGAAGTCGCCGGCACTGCCGTCGAGCACCACGACACTATGATTTCCGACTGCATCTGTCAGTTTCTGTGCCATATCGTTGCCATCCGACTTCAGCACGATGCTGCCTTCCACACTGTCAGCACGGCAATCAAAACTCCCGCCTCCTGTCATCTCAAATATCTGGGAAGCATCTGTGCGCGAGGAGCATGTGGCAAATCCAAAAGGTTTGTTTCCATTCGGAACAGTTTGCGCCGCTACCACGAGGGGCAGAACAGCGAGGAAAAACAAATATAGCTTTTTCATGGATTGAGGATTATTGGGAGGAGTTAAAGGAGTTAAAGGAGTTAAAGGAGTTAAGGGAGTTAAGGGA
>JABUUG010000137.1 GCA_021443285.1 Bacteroidaceae bacterium | reverse complement strand
TAATCGAGAAGAAGTTCGGTGCGCCACAGATAACAAAGGACGGCGTAACAGTGGCAAAGGAGATAGAGCTGGAAGACAAGTTTGAGAACACAGGCGCACAGCTCGTGAAGAGCGTTGCCTCAAAGACCGGTGACGACGCCGGCGACGGTACAACAACCGCAACCATTCTCGCACAGAGCATCATCAGCGTTGGTCTGAAGAACGTAACCGCAGGTGCAAACCCAATGGACCTGAAGCGTGGTATCGACAAGGCTGTAGCAGCCGTTGTCAACTTCATCAAGGACAACGCAGAGAAGGTTGACGACAACTACGACAAGATAGAGCAGGTGGCAACAGTGTCTGCCAACAACGACCCGGAGATAGGAAAGCTCCTCGCAGAGTGCTTCCGCAAGGTGTCTAAGGACGGTGTCATCACCATTGAGGAGAGTAAGAGCCGCGACACACACATCGGCGTGGTAGAGGGTATGCAGTTCGACCGCGGCTACCTCTCAAGCTACTTCGTTACCGACGCAGAGAAGATGGAGTGCGTTATGGAAAACCCACTCATCCTGCTCTACGACAAGAAAATCTCAAACCTCAAGGAGTTCCTCCCTATCCTCCAGCCCGCAGCTGAGACAGGCCGCCCACTGCTCGTCATCGCAGAGGATGTTGACTCAGAGGCTCTGACAACACTCGTAGTGAACCGTCTGCGCACCAACCTCAAGATTTGCGCAGTGAAGGCTCCAGGCTTCGGCGACCGCCGCAAGGCTATGCTCGAAGACATCGCAGTGCTCACCGGCGGCGTTGTAATCTCAGAGGAGAAGGGCCTGTCGCTCGACCAGGCTACAGTGGATATGCTCGGCACATGCGAGAAGGCTGTGGTATCCAAGGACAACACAACCATCGTGGACGGTGCCGGCAGCAAGGACGCCATCGCCGACCGCGTGGCACAGATAAAGAACGAGATAGCAACAACAACCTCAAACTACGACAAGGAGAAGCTTCAGGAGCGTCTTGCAAAGCTCTCTGGCGGTGTGGCTGTGCTCTATGTAGGCGCCAATTCAGAGGTTGAGATGAAGGAGAAGAAAGACCGCGTTGACGACGCTCTCTGCGCCACACGCGCTGCCATAGAGGAAGGTGTTGTAGCCGGTGGCGGCACAACATACATCCGCGCTCTCGACGCCATCAACGGCCTGAAGGGCGAGAACCCGGACGAGCAGACAGGTATCAACATCGTGGTACGCGCCATCGAGGAGCCTCTCCGCCAGATTGTATCCAACGCCGGTGGCGAAGGTGCAGTGGTAGTGCAGAAGGTACGCGAGGGCAAGGGCGACTTCGGCTACAACGCACGCACAGACAACTATGAGGACATGCGCGCAGCAGGTATCATCGACCCGGCAAAGGTGGCACGCGTGGCACTGGAGAACGCAGCCTCTATAGCAGGCCTCTTCCTCACCACAGAGTGTGTCATCTGCGACAAACCCGCTCCAGAGCCGGCAATGCCAATGGGCGGCGCACCGGGAATGGGCATGATGTAATGTCTTAATATAGAATCTGCAGGAATTTAGGGGAAGTTAGAGGACGTATGTACTTGCAAGTCAAGACAATTGTCCTTTAACTTCCTTTATTTTTTGAATATAGGTGAGTGACATAAGTAACGCATAAAAAATAACTTATAAATGTTTGACACATGAGTAATTTGTTTTTTTTACCGCAGATTCAACCAAATTCACGCAGATTGAAATCTGCGCATATCTGCGTGAATTTGGTTGAATCTGCGGTTTAAGATAATAATTTATATAAGTTGTTTTTAACGTTACTAATTTATCCATATTTTCCGGAGCTATCATTAATAACGGGGCATCCATGAGGATTTTAGAGAAGAACTGTATCGGGAAGAAGTCGGAGGCGCTGTGCGAGGACGACCTCTTTGTCGGCGAGCATTTTGCGGCTGTCATTGACGGCAGTACGAGCAAGGCTTCGCGCACATACCACCCGGAAATGTCGAACGGGAAGTTGGCGAGTTGCATCGTTAAGGAGACAATAGGCAAGCTGCCTCCTGATGCCGACTTGGATTGTGCGTGCCGCATGCTGGAGGATGCCATAGGCGGTTTGTACAGGCAGTATGGTGCGGACTGGCAGGATTTGAGCGCGCATCCCGAAAACCGCATTACGGCATCCGTCGTGATATGCTCCGCCCATCGGCGTGAGGTGTGGATGATTGGCGACTGCCTGTGTATGTCGGGCGGTGTGCTATATACCAACGAAAAACCGCAGGAGGCGGTGCTTGCGGAACAGCGGTCAAAGGAACTGCGCCGCCTGCTGGACAAGGGGCATAGTGTGGAAGAACTGCGTGCGGACGATTTGGGAAGAAAGCTGATACTGCCGGGCATAATAGAATCGACAAAGGGACAGAACAAGCTGTTTGCAGTCGTTGACGGCTTCCCAATAGCAAGGGAACACGTGAAGGTGATAAAGGTGGAAGCAGGCACAGAGGTGATAATGGCATCCGACGGCTATCCGACTATATGCGGCACGCTGCAACAGACGGAGATGGCCCTTGCGCATATCATCGCCAACGACCCGCTGCTCATGACCATGCATAAGGCGACAAAGGGCGTGTCGCCCGGTCAGACATCGTTTGATGACAGGACATACCTGAGGTGCGTGTTGTAAACTGCTCTGCTATCTGTTACCCCTATGAATAACGTGGCTTTAAGAGTGCAAATCTGCGAGTAAATTGTTGCCTGTAGCGGTGAAATATGAAAGAAAATCCGAAGAACTCTCCAAAAACCTTTGGTGGTATCACACAAACAAGCTAAATTTGCGGTCGGTTTCATCCAAACAGCCAAACTCAGGTATTTCTGTTTTCAATGTGAGTTCACGAGTACATGAATTTTTATAGTGCTCTTCGGGCAGATAGTTTCGCGGGTCTGTCGCCGACTGTAATGATACATTAATATAATATAAACACAATGGTAAAGAAATTTGCAATTATTCTCGGTTTGTTTTGCTTTGCGTGTGGCATACGCGCCGCACAAGTGAATGAGGAGCGTACTGTAACTGTGGGTGGAAAGGCCCGCAAGTATGTGCTGTATGTTCCCACAAAAACTACGGATTCGCCGGCACTCGTCTTCTCCCTGCATGGCGCAGCAGGACACGACACCGACCGTTCGCCCTTCAGGACGTCTGTGGCTGACTCGGAGGGATGTATTGTGGTTTATCCCCAGGGAGAGAACCAGTACTTCCCCATCTTCGGCGGTTCCACCCCAGGATGGAACGCTACGGGCGAGGCTAATGAAGACCTCGATTTCTTCAAGGCTGTCATTGAGGCTGTGGCTAAGGAATATCCTATAGACAGGCAGCGCATCTACTGTTGCGGATTCTCAAATGGCGGCATGATGACCTACTCCAACTCAACAACCGCCGCCGACATCTTTGCGGCATTCGCTTCCATAAGCGGTTTCCAGCTCAACGAGTTCCACCACCGTCCTACGGGCGCCCGTCCTGTGCCGTTCCTGCATATCCATGGTAAGGCAGACGACTTCGTTAAGTATTCGTGTATGCCCGTTATCAGGGACAATATGGTGGCGCGCAACGGCTGCAACCCTGTTCCTCAGGTGCAGACCTCATCGGGCAGATACACACGCAGCACATACGGTGCCGGCGAGGGCAGCTTCCCCTATGTGTACTACGAGATAGACGGGATGGGGCATAACGACTATACCGACAAGACGCCTGACGGCAATTCCGCCCTGACAATGTGGAAGTTCATGAGCCAGTATAAACTTGACGACGAGTGCGACAAAACCCTGAAATGGAGACTGAACATTGACACTGAGGGCTGGAAGCCGGAGGAGCATTCATGGACGGTGAACAAGGCCCGCATACTTTTCGCATACGGCACACCGAAGAAGTCGGGCAATGCTGACAATAATGTGTATCCTTCGCTGCAGTTTGAGAAGGGCAACTACTTCCTCACTTTTGAAAGCACGGGCGAGGCAGGCAACAAGATGTATGTGAAGGTTGAGACGCTTGATGGCAAGAGCACGCTGTTCTGCAAAAGCGGTGTTGTGGGCGAGAAGGTGGTGATGCCGTTCAGTGTTGACAAATA
>JABUUG010000136.1:4226-7072 GCA_021443285.1 Bacteroidaceae bacterium | reverse complement strand
AGTCGAACCGCACTGACTGGTTTTGCAGACCAGGGACTAAACCGCTCATCCAACGCACCCTTGTTTTTCGCTTTAGGCGGCGCAAAGGTATGGTGATTAAATGATTATTGTTTAATGATTGCCGATTAATTCGGCACATTAAGGAGCGATAATTGACTGACGTCATTATCTCAGGAGCATATTAGGGTGCATTTTCATGCAAAAGGCAGGTATATCATATCTGTCCAGCCTCAACCTGACGCACCACCTTTTCCAATTCCTTATCGTCGCCTTCAGGGTCATACTTCTTGTTCAGCGATGCACCAAAAGTCCAGGCAAACGCCTGATAGAAGCCAGCCCTGACAGGACCGAGGAACGCCTTCAGCAGACCGTAGCCCGACGAACTTGTCTCTCTATATACGAGTTTTATGAGCAGTTTGCCCTGAGTGAGAGTTAGCTTCTTCATTCGTGGGGTGTAATCCTTCTTAATATCCCTCTCCACAAGCTTCATGTGCGCCTCGCGTTCCTTCTTGTCAGGAATCTTAGAAACCGTCTCATAAGTCTCTATCACGATTCCCCTTATCTCCTTCGCGATGGGCAGCACCTTCTTGATGTTGTACACCAGCCTGTCGTACTTCTTCTTCTGTTTGTCGTTTTTGAATTCCCTTGCCGGATAGATATACAGCTTGTTAAGCTCCACATACTGCACAGTCTCTCCTCCCAAGTCTGTCTCACCCACCTTAACCAGCGGCACGAAAGTTGGGGTATTGAGGTTTACTCCCTGATCTTCGGGATTCTTTTCCTTCTGCGCCCACAGCGGCAGCGCCATGACAGACAGTATCAGGAGCAGTATGTATTTCCTTATCTTCAAATTCCAAAAACACTTTTTGCGGTTGCGGTTGTAATGGCATCTATCTCATTTGCGGGAATGCCATAGACCTCTGACAATTTCTCTATAATATAAGGAATGTAGCTGCTCTCATTCCGCTTGCCCCTCATCGGCACGGGAGCCATATAGGGGGCATCGGTCTCAAGCACAATCCTTTCTATCGGGACAACCTCTTTCAGAGTCTGGGGGAGGTTGCTCTTCTTGAACGTCAGCACACCGCCGATGCCGAGTACAAAGCCATCAAACGCGAGCAGTTCTTCTGCCTCATGCGCATTGCCTGTAAAGCAGTGGAACACACCGCCCGGCAGACGGTTCTGGTATTTGCGCAGTATCCTGACCATCTCATTCTGCGCCTTGCGGCAATGAATCGTCAGCGGCAGTCCCCTTTCAACACTCCATCTTACCTGCTCCTCAAAGGCAAGCAACTGCTCCTGTTCAAACTCTCGCGACCAGTAGAAGTCGAGTCCCACCTCGCCGATTGCCACATACTTGTCAGGATTAGCGGCCAGACAGTCGTGCATCTTCGCCAATACCACTTGCCAACCGGCATCCACATCTTCGGGATGCAGACCTATCATCGGCTTGATGAAATCAGGGAAGGCAGCGCAGACCTTATCCATTGACTCGACGGAGTTAAGGTTTATGCCCGGCACAAGCATCTGCTCACAGCCAGCCTCCCTCGCCCTGCTGACAACATCCGCCAAATCCTCGGCAAACTCCTCGCCATCAATATGTATATGGGTGTCTATCACTTTGTATTTTTAAGTGTAGTGAAGGGGAGTTAAAAGGGGAGTTAAAAGGGGAGTTATTCCCCCATGTTTACCAATATGCGGAACACCTTTGCGGGTGCTGCAAGCCAGTTCTCCATAGCCTCTTTGGCGTTCTCCGGTGTGGTTACAGCACTTATCAGTTTCTCTTTCGGGTAGTCGTTGCTCTGCATATAGCGTATCACTGCACGGAAATCCTCTGGCATGGCATTGCGCGAACCGCGGATGTCAAGTTCTTTCTGCACAAAATATTTCGTGATGAACTCCGTGCCTGCCTTGGCATAGCCAATAAACACCACACGCCCTGTGAACGCCACTTCCTCTATTGCCTGATTCTGTGTGAAAGGGCTTCCCACTGCCTCAATAACAACATCCACTCCCCTGCCCTCTGTTATGGCACTGATTCTTTCGTGAAGGTCTTCCTTGCCAGTGTTCACAACGAATGTCGCGCCCATCTGCTTGGCAAGTTCCAGTTTCTCGTCGTCGAGGTCGGTGGCAATGACTGTCGCTCCTCTCAATGCTGCCCTTACTATCGCCCCAACGCCTATCATTCCGCAACCGATGACCAGCACTGTGTCTATATCGCGTATGGCGGCACGGTCAACTGCATGGAAGCCTACAGACATCGGCTCCACAAGGGCAATCTCCTGGTCGTCAAGACCTTCCGCAGGGATAATCTTCTCCCACGGCATCACTATATACTCACGCATCGCACCGTCTCTCTGCACGCCGAGCGTCTCGTTATGCTGGCAGGCATTATAACGGCGGTTGCGGCACGAGGGGCAGTCGCCACAGGCAGAATAGGGATTGAGCGTTATCTTCATGCCCGGCTTAAGGTTTGCCGGCACACCCTCTGCCACCTCCGCTATCTCCGCTGACACCTCATGACCGGGAATGACGGGCATCTTCACGAGCGGATTACCGCCACGGTATGTGTTGAGGTCAGAGCCACAAAAGCCCACATAGTTTATCTTCACAAGCACCTCACCGGCTTTCAGCGGTGCAGGATTTTCAATCTCTACGCAAGCCATCTCGTTGGCTGCACTTATCTGTATTGCTTTCACAGTTTTATTTACTATTTAACGATTTACTATTTAGCTATTGGTATTGATTGAGTAATTTACTATTTGGCTATCTGCAAAGTTTCCTTGCTATCAGGAATGTCAAAATTGTCCAATAACTAAATAATACACAATAGTTAATGGTAAATA
>JABUUG010000136.1:0-4112 GCA_021443285.1 Bacteroidaceae bacterium | reverse complement strand
CTACGCTTCTCGCCCTCCGTCAGTTCTTGTGTTTTAAGAATGAAGTCGTAAGACATCTTGTAGGTTATGGCGGTTATAGTGCGTGGGTAGTCGGAACCCCACATCAGTTTGTCCATACCCACCATGTCCGCCGCCTCCTTTATCTTGCGCACAGCAGTGGGGAACGGGTAGAACTCAGAGTTGTAAAGCCATGTTATGCCACCGCTCTCAACCATGACATTCTCGTTTCTTGCCAGCATCACCTGATCTTTGAACGACGGTTCTGTGGGCATACCGAAATGACCTATCGCCACCTTCAACGCAGGACATTCCTGCACCACCTCCCGGAACTCCGCTGCCTGCCGGCTGTCCTCGAGGCACAGGGAGAGTATCATCCCCTTCCGTTCCATCACACGGAACATGTTCACAAACATATCGCTGTTCAACGCCATGCGCTCCCCGTTCTTGTAGATACGGTGGCCAGGTATGGCTATACCCTTAAAGCCCATATCGGCATGCACAAGGGTCTTGTAGGCTAAAGCATCATGGTTATCATTCTCCTTATCCATGTAGTCGAGCATAGCCATACACAGAAGTCTGTCCCCATACTTCTTGTTCACCTCGGCGTAATACTCGTTCTGTATGCCATCGATGAACTCCTGCGTAACGACAGCTGCCGCCACCTGCGCATAGTCCATGTTTGAGAGGAAAACCTCAGCAGTGTTCTTCCCGTCAATCATGAACGGAGGACACATCTGCACCTCCTCACCGAGGAACATACTGCGGCCGTTGGGCATCTGCCGTATCTCCTTTCCGTTCCACACCGTGTTCTGCTCTTTCCACAGATGGGAGTGCGCGTCTATTATAAGCTCGTTCATATATTTTGGTTTTGAAGGCTCCGGAAATAAAAATCCCCTCCCCTTTAGAGGGCAGGGGGACTTATTGTGCCTACTTTTTCAAGTGTCTTGTCTGAAAGATTCTTGGACAGGCTCGATGTCAGGCATTTCAACGTATGGACATCCGAGCCATAATAAGAGTACATATCGTTTTTCAGGAGATAGTTCGCTTTCTTCCTCGCAGTGTCTCCATAGCGACCGATAAGCGAACCCATATTCAGCTGAAGCCTTACATCCATATCCCTCAGGCGGTCGTAGTCCTTGTTATCCATATATACATACCGCTCAGGGTGCGCCAATATAGGATAGTAGCCCTTCGACTTTATCGCATCAAGCATACCGTAGAGGTCTATTGGAGGGTTGAAATACGAGGTCTCCACCAACAGGCAGTTGCCCTCATCGCCTATAGGCAGGAGTTCGTTCTGCTCAAAACGTTTTTCAAACAGCGTGTCAAGCATGTTCTCCGCAGCCAGACACAGCTGCACCGCGCCCTTGTAGTTTTCCTTCAGATAGGCAAACCGCTCCTTCAGCCGGGCGATGGTGTTCGGCATATCCTCCATGATATGCGGAGTGAGCCACACCTTCGTTATCCCAAGCTTCTCATAGATGTCCAATATCTTCAGGGAGTCCTCAAGTGTCTGCACACCGTCGTCCACACCTGGGAGTATGTGCGAGTGCCAGTCGGTTGCATCCTTCAAGATGCTGCTCTTCGCCAGTTCTGTAGTACTTGTAAACGGCCACATAGAGTTATGTATTATCAAGATTCAACTCCTGTTCTCTCTGCCTACTTGTTGTAGTAGTAGCTTCCGCGACCATGATAACCATAACGGTAGCCGTAGCGGTTGCCGGTGTTCTTTATAGCGTTGAGGACAATGCTCATATTCTTGTACTTCTTCTCGTTGTAGATAGTTTCAAGCTCTGGGAGCATACTGCGCTCAAGCAGACCGGCACGCAGGATGAACACAGTACGGTCGGTGTGCTCGTTGATAATCTGCGTGTCTGCCACCAGTCCGATAGGCGGACAGTCGATGAACACATAGTCGTACTGCTGTCGTACCATCTCTATAAGCTGTGCAAACCTCTTGTCGAGGAGTAGTTCCGCCGGGTTTGGAGGGAGGGTTCCTACGGGTATTACGTCCACATTCTCATAGCCGGGCAACTTCACCTTTATCTTCTCTATGTCGTCTATACTGCCATTCAGATAGTTACTTATACCCTTCTTCGGTCTGCCCACCACCTTTGATGCCGAGGCATGGCGAAGGTCGCCGTCGATAAGCAGTATCTTCTTTTCTGTGATTCCCAGACTGACAACGATGTTCGACGATATGAACGACTTTCCGCTGCCAGGGTTGAACGATGTTATGGCTATCACATTCTTGTGTTCGGCAGAGCGGGAGATAAATTCGAGGTTTGTGCGCAGCACGCGGAACGCCTCGTTCATGACATCGCGACTGCCCTTCTGTACGACAATGTAGTTGTCGTCCTTCTTGCTCTTCTTGCCAAACGACAGCATCTTCTGGGGTGCCAACGGAATCTCTGCAATGAACGGTATAGTGATTTTCTCCAGGTCTTTCCTTCCGCGAACCTTTGTATTCATTGTCTCAAGCATATAGAAGATACCTGCGGGCAGCAGCAGTCCGACAAGGAGTGCGCCAATCATTATCGACATTGTCTTTGGCGACGAAGGCAAACGGCTGCCATGCGGCGGGTTGATTACCTGTGTGTTGTATGCCTCGAAGGTCTGCGACAGCTCGTTCTCCTCACGCTTCTGGAGCAGATAGAGATAGAGCGACTCCTTGACCTTCTGCTGGCGTTCCACGGTAATCAGGTATTTTGCCTGCTCAGGGCTGGACGTCACGCGCTGCATGTTCTTCATACTCTCATCCACATAGGTTGCAATCTGCTTGTTGAGGGATGCCACGTGGTTGTCGAGAGCAGAGAGGATGTTCTTCTTCATTGAAATGAGCGAGCTCTCGAGGTCGGCTATAAGCGGGTTGTTCAGGCTACTGTTTGCCTTGAGGCTGTTGTAGCGAAGCAGCTTTGTGTTGTACTCCCCTATCTGTGTGTCTATACCACCCCTGTCTATTCCGAGGTTTGCGGGCATCAGCTGCAGGTCCTTGGCGTCTTTGCTGACGTAGTTGCGCACGTATGTCGTCATGTACAACTGGTTGTTCAGTTCAGTAACCTTTGCGTTTGCCTCATTCTCAAGCGTCATATACATTGAAGCCACCGTAGCGACATCAGCTATCTGGTGTTCACTCTTATATGAAGAAATGTCATTGTCAACCTTGTCAAGATCTTTCTCTATCACTGCCAGACGTTCGTTTAGGAACTTCGAGGTGTTGAGCGCTACCTCCACCTTCGACTTCAGCTGGTTTTCGTTGTAAATGGCAACCAGCGTGTTGAGGAAATCGTCCGAACGCTCTATCGAGTAGTCGTTGAAGGTCATGTTCAGGATGGTAGCCAACTTGTCTGCCAACTCCACATTGAGCTTGCCAAGATAATAGTCGATGTTCAACGACCTGCCTCTGCGCGTAACGAAGATTGTCGGATACTCGTTGTCAGCGAAATACGGTGTCTTCTCTATGGTGATCTTTCCTGCCGGTGTGGTTATCGCCTTACCCACCTGTCCTTTATAGATGTCGCCTTCCTGTGTGAGTTCCTCTTTGTTAAGCACAATGTCAGTTATGCCGATGCGGCCGTCCTTGGAAACGGTCATCTTCCATGAGCAGTCGTCCTCGTCAGACAGTCCGCTGATCCTTGCCATGACAGGCAGTGTGCGACCATAGAGCGTAGTGTTGCGGAACTTCCCCTCTCCTGCATAGTCCATATCCAGATGCAGACGCTCTATGACCTGACTGATGAGCGATATGGAGTTGATAGAGCGCAACTCATTATGTACATTGGAACCTCCGCTGAAAAGTCCCATGTCAGCGAAGGCATTCAGTTCGCCTGCAATAGAAGACGTGCGGCGGTTTTTGCCTTCCTCCTTGATAAGCACAGACGATGTGCGCGTATATTGCTTGGGGGTAGAGAGTATGTAGAATGCCGCAAGCCCTACAATTATAAATATAGAGGGGATGAACCAATACCATCTGGCACGGCAGATGGAGAGGATATCCGAAATGGAAACCACATCAGCAGCATTTGCCTGATTACTGAGTTCCTGTGCGTTCGCATAACTCTGCGAGTGTTGGTTCACCGCCTGGGTTGCGGCATTATCATTGATTCTTATTT
>JABUUG010000135.1 GCA_021443285.1 Bacteroidaceae bacterium | reverse complement strand
TTGAAGATTTCTCTTATGAAAGAAAACCAAGAAAAGGCAATGAAATTGTTATTACTATGGGTGCAGCAAGACTGGATGATCCGATAAAGGGTCTTTCTCTGCTGTTAGATACGTTGCAAGAATGTTCGAAGAATACGAAATACGGCAGTCGTATGCATTTAATCCTTTATGGGGGTCTTCGAGATAAGTCGTTGCTTGAAAAAATATCTATACCCTATGAGTACAAAGGCATTCTTACACAAAAGGAAGTTGCAGATGTTTTTCGCGAAACTGATATAGTTGTTTCGTGTTCGGAATGTGAGACATTCGGTGCGACATTGGCAGAAGGCATTTCATCCGGTTGTATTGCAGTTGTGAGGGGGATAGGAGGTCAAAAGGATATCGTTGAGCATAAGAAAACCGGATATATTGTGCAAAATGGAGAGTCTTTTGCCAGTGGTTTGTTTTGGGCAATGGATAATGTGGAGAAAATAGATCGCAGAAAGTTTCATGAAGAGATGACAAGGAAGTTTTCTCCTAATGTGATAGTTCACAGGCATTTAGAAATATATGGAAATATCAGGTAATGCATGAGAGTCTGAAGACAAAGACGGCGAAAGGACTGCTTTGGGGCGGTATGAGCAATGCACTGTTTCAAGTTCTGAGTGCATTGTTCGGGATTATTTTGCTTCGTCTGCTGTCGCCTGCCGACTATGGTAAGATTGCTGTGCTTCTTGTGTTTTCAGGTATAGCAAGCAGTCTTCAGGAGAGCGGTTTTATCGCGGCTTTGTGCAACAAGAAGAATCCGACGGATGAGGAGTACAATGCTGTGTTCTGGTTCAATATCATTGTAAGCAGCAGTGTGTATGTGTTGCTTTTTTTCCTGTCTCCACTGATAGCGGATTTCTATCACGATGAGACTCTTACATGGCTGGCGCGCTATCTCTTCCTCACCTTCCTTATATCCTCTTTCGGCACTGTTCAGCGGGCCTATCTTTTTGGCCATCTTATGGTTAAACAGAACAGTCTTATCGGTATCGTGTCGCTGGTTGTGTCTAATGTTGTAGGTGTAATCATGGCTTTGTGCGGCTATGCCTATTGGGGGCTGGCTACGCAGTCTATTGTTTATGTAGCGATGATTATGCTGCTGTGCTGGTATTTTTCGCCATGGCGTCCAAGCCTGAATGTGAACCTCAGACCTGCGTGGGAGATGTTCGGATTCTCCTCCAAGCTCCTTGTGGCGAATCTGTTTTCGTGGCTCAACAATCATGTCTTTGCCGTGATATTAGGCCGTTATTGTACGGCTGATGTAGTTGGTTATTACAGCAATGCCCGTAAATGGAACGACATGGCCTGCGGTACGATAAACGGAATGGTCAATGGTGTGGCACAGCCGGTGCTGTCTCAGGTGAGGGAGGACGATGTGCGCTATCGTGTGGTGTTCCGCAAGATGCTGCGCTTCACGTGTTTTGTGTCTTTCCCGTGTATGTTCGGACTTGGACTGATAGCTCCGGAGTTCATCGATATCCTGGCTGGTGAGAAATGGGCGGACAGTGCGCCGATGCTCTCCTTGCTCTCTATCCATGGGGCGTTTATGCCCGTTTCCTCGCTTTATAGCAATATGGCAGTAAGTCGGGGCAGGTCGGATATTAACCTGCTCAGCACAATCAGTGTGTGCGTGTTGGTTTGGGTGGGACTTATTGCGACTCACGGCTACGGACTATATACGATGATAACCCTGTTTGTCGCCATCAATATAATGTGGCTGTTCGTATGGCAGTATTTCGCATGGAGGATGGTTCGTCTGGGTCTGTTTGATGTGCTGAAGGACATACTTCCGTTTCTTCTTCTGAGCGGCCTTGCGATGTCTGCCGCTTGGTATGCGGCAGGTTTTGTGGAGAACGTGTATCTGTCTGTTGCGTTGAAGATATGTGTTGCGGTGATTGTCTATTGCGGACTGGTCTATGTGAGCGGCGCAAAGATAATGCGTGAGTGCATAGAGTATATGAGGGGTAGGGGAGGTGATTTATGAAACAGAGAAGCCATGCATTTGACCTGCTTTGCGGACTGTGCATAATCCGTATGGTAACGCTCCATATTACGACAGCGTGCGGTTTTGCCGCGACCGACTGGTGGAAGTCTGTCATGGGGTGGACTTACTTCTTCATGTGCTTCTTTTTCTTCAAGGCGGGCTATTTCAACAAGTCGGTCTCGGGCAACACAAGGGAATACCTTGAGGACAAGACAAAACGTCTGCTCGTGCCTTATTTCTCATGGGGTGTCATTTCAAACATCGTGTTATTCTTCTATGTCTGGTTTGTCCTGCCTTCCGGCAATCCGAATGTGAAGTGCATTTCGTGGGAACATGTTTGGGAAAACGGCGGTTTTTTCGGGAACGGTCCCTTATGGTTCCTGTTCTCCTTCTATATGTCATACGTCATAGTGCATATCATATCCAAGATTCCCGATTTCCCTGCATTAAGGGCAAAAGACCACACCATACACATCCGGGTGATATGGGTTATTATCCTGTTCCCATACATATCATACTGGCTCTATACCAGAGAGAACCCTTTGCCCATGAATATGAGCAATGT
The DNA here is from genome assembly GCA_021443285.1 of Bacteroidaceae bacterium. Taxonomy (GTDB): domain Bacteria; phylum Bacteroidota; class Bacteroidia; order Bacteroidales; family Bacteroidaceae; genus Prevotella. The sequence continues at coordinate 1,568 of JABUUG010000135.1, read as the reverse complement.
TTTCCTGGGAGTTTTCCTGTTTGAGTTGGGACGCGTGTGGAGAATGTGCATAGACAATACGAACAGAGGCGTGATGCTGGTTGTATCATTGCTTTTGATGGGGGTGTTTGTCTTTCTGAATATCAGTTATGGCGGTTTATATGAAATGAATTCAAATACATGGACAGGTGATTTCTTTGTCCTGTTGGCAGCCATAGTCTGTGTGTCGTGCGGACTGTCGGGTGTGCTGCTCAGTCTTAGAATCCCTCGTATTCCTGTCATCGGTTATATAGGCGAACATTCCATGGTGTATTTCGTCAGCCATCAGATTATAATAAATTTCTACAAGCTGACAAAGTCAGCAAGCGTCCACACCCTGCGAAACCACTGGGACGACTACGCCATCCTGCTTGTAATCTGTTTCGTGATATGCACCCTGCTCGTTCCGCATGTAGAGAAAATACCTTGGCTCAGCGGCAGATTCAAGAAGAAAGAGGGAAAACTGTGGATAATTTGAAAAAACGTTCCTAAAGATGCAGATTTTACAGGTAATCAAAGACTTGTTCAACAGCAACAGCGACTATTATATGCCAGAGGTGAGGGCTAAGTACTACGGCATGGACAAAGAAATGCATGGAGAAAGCCTTAAAAAGGGGGTCGTCATGCGCTATGACGGCCACCGCGACCATGGCGGTCTTGCGGACAGGCTGTTGGGATTGGTGGACATATACGAGGTCGCCAAGAAGATGGACATACCGTTTTACGTCTATCACCCATACCCGATGCCTCTGACAACATGGCTGTTACCAAACAAATGCGATTGGGCTATTGAGGAGCAGGAGATTGCTTCAAATCTAAAAGAGGCTGGTCCGTACCGCATGCTCGGAACGATGCAAGACCCGTTAAGACTGGTCGCCAGACTGACTTTGCGGAGGGGTCGCAAAAAGCAGATACATATTTATTGTTCACACAAGCCCGACAAAAAAACATTCAGCCGGTCGTTCTTCGAGCTGTTCAGATTCTCTCCGATGTTGCAGTCGGAAATTGATGCCATCACCGGGCAGTTGTTTGACGGCAAACCATACGTAGCATTGTCTTTCCGGTTCAACCAGCTTTTAGGGGATTTCAAGGACACTATCGGACAGCCCTTGAGTGAGGAGGATCAATGTAGATTGATGAAGAAGTGTTGCGATGAGATAAGGAAACTGAAACAGTCGGAATTTGCTGACAAGCAGGTGTTGATTACTGCTGACAGTGCAAAGTTCTTGGCCTATGCGCAGGCAGATCTCGATTTCGTAAGCATAATACCCGGCAAACCAGTCCACATTAGTTACGACAAGGACTGCGCCTTAGGTGCATACACTAAGATATTTATTGACCTCATAATGTTGTCCAGGGCAGAAAGGATATTCCTGCTGGTAACGGACAAACTTTTTCAAGGCAGATTTGCCGAGCTGGCATCATTTATCGGGAACAAGGAGTATAGGGTGCACCGGTTCTAAAAATGGGAGTTAAAGAAGTTAAGGTGGGTTTAATGAATTGGAGTTAAAGAAGTTAAAGGAGTGGTAACTGAGGTTGGGAGTTAAAGA
>JABUUG010000134.1 GCA_021443285.1 Bacteroidaceae bacterium | reverse complement strand
TCCATCCTGTCGTCGAAGCCGATATTCTCCAATGCTTCCTGTAGTGCACTCTGCCTGTCTTCTCTTTCACCGTTGGTGTCAAAGTCCCATTCGTTGGTGGCCTCATCGTCTGCACTGCCCTCTTGGTCATCAAAGTCGCTGTCGGAGTCCTGCGCCCCGTCATAGGCAGAGGCGGAATGGAGTCTGTGCTCCGCCATATCGGCATTGGCATCGATGTCGAGTGCGGGGTTATCGTTAAGCTCCGCCATAACATTCTGCTCAACCTGTGCCAGCGGCATCTCCAGCATCTGCATGAACTGCATCTGCTGCGTAGTGAGCTTCTGCTTCTGCACCTGCTGCTGCTGTTGCTGCTGTGATAGGGAGTGTGCCATAAGGGAAAGTGGAGTTAAAGTGGAGTTAAAGTGGAGTTAAAGTGGAGTTAAAGGGAAGATAAGGGGGAAGGGGAGTTAAAGTGAAATATGAAGTGAAATTACGACACAAAAGTACATTTTGCATGTTTTATCAAAAGCATAAGTCTCTGTTTTTAACCATAAAACGCTGATAAACTGGAATATTTTTGCGAATGAACTTGACTTTTATTCTTTTTTTTAACTTTGCCTTCATAAATACTGCGAAGTTACTACCGCTCGGCAGTTCAAGCAAGCTTGATTGCACTCGCTTAACCGTAACTTTGCAAAACTGATTAACAGGCATCAGGCACAATAAAAGCATGAACATATTGCAGTTAATACATAAGGTGTGGAGGTGGAAATGGGTGTTGCGCTCAATATTCAGCACGGTCTATTTCAATCTCCATTACCTGCCCTTTCGTCAGGCAATACGCCTGCCGATACTGCTTTACAAGCCCCAACTAAAGAAGATGAAAGGCACGGTGAAGATAACGGGCGCCATCAAATTCGGGATGATTCAGTTGGGGAAGGATTTCGTCGCGATATACCCTGACAGCGGCATAGTGTATGAGAACAATGGCGGAAGCATAGTGTTCAACGGCAGAATGTATGCTGGCAGCGCCTCGGCAATAAGTGTCGGACCGGGAGCGCGTCTGACATTGGGGACGGATGTATGTGCCTCTGCTGCGCTGAAACTTGTGTGCTATAAGTCGATAACTCTGCACGACAGGGTGCGTTTCGGTTGGGATGTGACAATGTTCGACTGCGACTTCCACAAGCTAACGCTGCTGGGTGGAGGCTACACAAACCCATACAGAAGTATCGAGATAGGCGAGAACTGCTGGTTGGGGTACGGCTGCACTGTGCTGAAGGGGACTATCCTGCCCCCCTACACCACCGTTTCCGCAAAGACTGTGCTCTGCAAGAAATACGACATACCGCAGTACTGCGTGATTGGGATGGAGAATACGGTGAAGGTTAAGAAAGAGGGGATATACAGGAATCTGGATGACGATTCAATTTATGATTTATGATTTGTTGATTTATGATTTGTTGATTTGCCAGTCTGCCGCAATCGCCAAATCATAAATCATAAATGAAAAAATGAAATAGTGCCTCAGACAGCCAGCATAAAGAAGAATGTGTTTTACAGTAGTTTCCTCACTACTGCAAACTATCTGTTTACGTTCCTGACGTACCCCTACGTGTCGCGTGTCTTGGGTGTGGAAAAGATTGGGGCGGTGAACTTCATAGACAGCGTGATAAACTATTTCATCATGCTGTCTATGCTTGGAATCGTAATTGTCGGCATACGTGATGTGGCAAGGACGAGAAATGACAGGGAGGAACTGAACAGGACGTTCAGCAGCATACTTTTCCTGAACATTGCGTTCACGGTTGTGGCATTAGGTGCGCTTGGCATAACATATCTGCTTATGCCTGAGCTTCAGGGGCATGGGGGGCTTGTAATGATTGGTGTGGTGAAGCTGATTGCGAACGTGTTTCTGATGGACTGGTTCTTCAAGGGCATTGAGAACTTCAAGATAATCACAATCCGGACGTTCATAGTGCGGACAATCTATGTGGTATGCACATTCCTTTTCATACACTCTCCTGAGGATTATGCGGTATATTTCGCTCTGATTGCTGCGTCAGTACTGCTGAATGCGATAGCGAACTGCATGTATATGAGAAAATATGTGAGCCTGACTTTCAGCAATCTGAACATAAGGGGGCTGCTCCCCTCGATACTTATTCTGGGACTGTATATGTTTTTCGGAAACTTCTACTCGAGCTTCAATACGATGGTTCTCGGCATTGAGTGCGGAGATGTGGAAGTGGGATATTTCACGACGGCGACTAAACTCTATACGATATTCCTCAGTCTGTTCTCGGCTTTTACGTCGGTTATGATGCCAAGGATGAGCAGTCTGCTAAAGGAAAACCGGCTGGATGAATACCGCTATATGTTCCAGAAAAGCGTATCGCTGCTGATTGCCTTCTGCCTACCGCTGGTTTTCCTTTCCATAATACAGTCTGGAAACATCATCCTGCTCATTTCGGGAAAGGGCTATGAGGGGGCGGTCGTCCCGATGATGATATGTATGCCACTGCTGCTGGTCATCGGCTACAGCCAGATACTGATGAACCAAGGACTTATGCCATTAGGAAAGGACAAGGCGATACTGACTTCCTCCATTATAGGCGGACTTATGGCTCTGGGTCTTTGCTTCATTCTCATCCCTAGATATGGGAGCGTAGGCTCGGCAATGCTGTGGGTGATATCAGAGATTTCTGTGAATGTTGTGGCGGGATATTTCGTTTACCGGCATATACGGATATCTTTCCCAATCAGACAAATTGGGGCGGCACTGCTCTGGCATTCCCCTCTACTTGTACTGCTCATACTATTAAAGGAGATTTCAGGGGAGTTTCTTGTAAACCTGATTGTTGCGTCAGCCATAACGTTTGCGTATTGCTTCACGCTGCAATGCTTTGTGATAAAGAATCAGACGATAAGGGGATTATTTAGAATCGGCCATGAATAATAAAGTAAGCATAATTACAGTGGTTTTCAACAATGTCTCACAAATCCGTGAGACCATTGAGAGCTGTCTTTCTCAGACATGGAAGGAGAAGGAGTATATTGTAATTGACGGGGGCAGCACTGACGGCACCGCTGACATAATAAGGGAGTATGCGGAGAGACTGGACTACTGGGTGAGCGAGCCCGACAACGGACTGTATGACGCCCTTAACAAAGGTGTCATGAAGGCTACAGGCGACTGGATAAATGTGCTGAACTCCGGCGATGTGTTTTGCTCAGATACGGTCATAGAGGATGTCATGAGTTCTGTAAGTATCCGGAATGCAGATGTGATATACGGAAATGCGAGGGAATGGGATGTGGCGAACAATCATGTGATTCACAGAAAAGCGGTTGCGGATTATTCTTTGTTGCAGTACAGACCTGTTTATCGCCATGGCTGTTCATTTGTAAGAACAGCTGTGCATAAGGATTTCCTGTTTGATACGGACAAAATATCCCGATTTGGCTATGCCCTTGATTTTGACATGATTTACAGAATGTGGTGGGCAGGAAAACGGTTTGTACATACAAATATTGAGGTTCAAACCTACAGATTGGAAGGTATCTCCAACGATGCGCCAAAGAGTCTGATGTACGAGTACCGTATAACAACACAGTATAAGAAATCATTCAAAAGATGGCTGGCATACAGGAAATCTCTTATGATGCTTTATGTAAGTCGCACACAGCTTTACCATAAGATGCAATGTTTTGTGACGGAATGTGTAGTTAATGACATTCTTCCACATATACCTTTCTGGTCAATCAGACGTTTTGTCCTGAAAAAACTTCACATGAGAATAGGAGACGGGAGTTTTATCATGAAAAGAAACTATTTCATGTCCCCTATGGCGTTATCTATCGGCAACAACTCACACATAAACCGAGGCTGCGTACTTGATGCCCGCGCCCCGATAAGCATCGGCAACAGCGTGTCCGTTTCACATAATGTATGCATTATGGCAGGAGGACACGATGTGCAGTCAAAGACATTCATGGGAAAATACCTGCCCATTACCATAGAAGACTATGTGTGGATAGGCATGGGGGCAACCATACTGCAAAATGTTACTATAGGGAAGGGTGCCGTAGTCTGTGCTGGGGCAGTTGTTACAAAGGACGTTCCTCCATACACTATTGTCGGGGGCATTCCCGCAAAGGTAATAGGAAAAAGGACGGAAGACCTGGACTACAAATGTATAGGATACCAACCATTTACATAGAGAGTGTGTGGGGCTTTATTCTTTAAGTGTAGTGAAGGGGAGTTAAAGGAAAGTGGAGTTAAAGAGGAGTTAAAGGGAAGTTAAAGAGGAGTT
>JABUUG010000133.1:24040-26361 GCA_021443285.1 Bacteroidaceae bacterium | reverse complement strand
TGTACTTCTCCTGATAAGCCTTTGCGAAGAAGAATGTTACGGCGCCAATGCCGGCGTTCGACTTCGGCGATGGCTCGACCCACAGTCCGTCTCCCTTCACTGAGTAGATGTCGTTCGCCTCATCCAGACGGTATGTGCGCGGTGTCTTTACGATGTGGACATTAGGGTTGGAATAGCTGTCTATGATGTCGCGGTAGAGGTCTTCGCAGCGTCCCATGGGCAGTTCCATGTTCGACTGTCCGCTGCAAAGGAACACGTCGCCCACAAACACCTTTTCTATCTTGCGCATTCCTATCTGGAGGACAAACGGTCCTCCGGCATTGCCGGCGGGTATCTCAACAGCGAATTTGCCGTCGCGGTCGGCTTCGGCCTTGTATTTCTTGCCGCGCCACTGCACCTCCACAGCCGCGCCCGGGTCGCTTATGCCGTGCAGTTTTTGCGTCTGGCCGCGTTGTATGGTCATGCCGTTCGAATAAAGGTCGGGTAAGGTGATGTGCTGTGCCTTGGAAACAGAAACAAAAGGGTACAGCCACAGAAATGACAATAAAAAAAGAAATGTTACGTTGTGCATTGTAAGTATTAGGTTAAGGATTTCGATTACACGGCAAAGTTAGTAATATTCCCTTGCCGCTCTGTAATGTTTTTGCGAAACAAAAGGTAAATCGTTTGCAAAACAGGCTCTTAACCCCACGTTTTGCAAAGTCTGTTTGTCAAAAAGAAAGTGTCGTGATATATGGATGATGAAAGAATAAGACTCAGAATCAATCAATAACGCACTCTGTTTTCTTGCCATCGTATGCGAAGGTCTTGCTCTTTCCGTCTGGCATTTTCACGGTGAACGTCCTCTCTGTGGGCATACCCTTGAACCCTCCTTTTCGGGGCATGGCGGTGAGCGTTTTCTTCGCGTCGTTCCACTTGAATGTTATCTTCGACCACTCTTTCTTGGTGTAGCCGAGCGTTGTTCCGTCGTCCTCATAAAGCGTGAACTTTGCGTCTTTGCCGGGGAACACGCGCAGTGTCAGCTGCCTCTGGTTTGCCACGTCCGTTGTTGATTGTGTCGCTTCCGTAACCTCGTTCCACGGTATTATGCTACCCGCCTTTGCGTACACATGGATGTCGTCGTCGATGCGTGTCCACTTGTCTGCTGTGGGGAGGTAAACCTGCTGGTTTTCAGTAGATTCGCTTATGGATGGGCATACAAGGATGTTCTTGCCAAGCATGTATTCCGTAGTCTGCTGTAGGGCTTTCTCATCTGTCGGATAGTCGAACACGAGCGGCCGCATCAGCGTGTTGCCCTTGCTGCTGACCCTCGACGCCTCGCTGTACAGATAGGCGAAGAGGTTGTAGCGCTTGCGGATGGCTTTCACAAACTGCCCATATACCTCCGCCGACGCCTTCTCATACCGCCACGGCTCGGTCTGGCTCATATAGCCATGCACACGCATCACGGGCAGATAGACCGCGTTCTGTATCCATCGCATCATTCGTTTCTGGTAGTCGGCGTTGGTGTACTGGTCGCCGGGACGGAAGAAGCCGCCGGCATCGTATGTCCACCATGGCACTCCGCACGCCATCTGCCCCAGTCCGCCCGTTATCTGCCGCGCGAGTGTCGTGTAGTCGTTGCCCACATCGCCGCTCCATGTAAGCACGCCGAAGCGCTGTATGCCCGGCGATGCCGACCGCGTCATAATCATCGGGCGCTCGTTGGGGCGCTCCTTTAGCAATCCGTTGTAAACCACATCATTGACAGCGAAGGGGAACACATTGCGCACGGCATTGCCCGACAGGCGTCCCTTGTCCACCATGCGATTCGTCAGGTCGTCGTTCTCCGGCTCTGTGGCGTCCTGCCACCATGCGTCTATGCCCGTAGGCAGTATGTTCTTGCGGTAGGAAGTCCAGTATGCGTCGCCAGCCTCTTTCGAGAAGAAGTCTATCCAGTCTGTGTTAGCTATGTAGTGGTTGTCGGCGGCAAGCGACTTTCCGAGTCGGCTGTTACGGTCCACCTTCGCCCATACGGAGAGCATTATGCGGATGTCCATCGCGTGCAGCTGGTCTGCCATCGCCTTCGGGTTGGCGTAGTTCTTCGCGTCAAACTCCATTGAGTTCCATCCCGTATTGCCCCACCACTGCCAGTCCTGCACTATCAGGTCTATCGGTATGTTGCGTCTGCGGAACTCGGCGGCGTTTTGCAGCACATCGTCCTGCGACACATACCGCTCGCGGCAGTGTACATAGCCGAATGCCCATCGCGGCATCATCGGCACATCGCCCGTCAGCCGCCTGTAGGATGATATTATCTCGTCGGCAGTGCCGAGGAACAC
>JABUUG010000133.1:21288-22546 GCA_021443285.1 Bacteroidaceae bacterium | reverse complement strand
GTTACTACCGCTCGGCAATTCAAGCAAGCTTGATTGCACTCGCTTAACCGTAACTTTGCGCCCATAACTATCAACCATTAATCACTATCAGACATGAAAAAGACAAAACTTATTCTGCTCGCCCTTATGGCGGTGTTCGTGGGGGCCAGTGCGCAGCCGCTGCCTGACGCACCTTCGGAAGCTCCTGACATCACGCCTGCCGACATCCCCGCTGTGCCGCAGAAGCTGTGGACAAAGGCGGAGAAGCAGGGCACGATTGAGGTGTTCTCTTACGACGTGACGCGCGACGGCAGGACATGGAGGAAGAACGCACGTGTGTATCTGCCTTACGGATACAATGCGGCGGACACAAAAGCGCAGTATAACGTGCTTTACCTAATGCACGGCGGCGGCGACAACTCCCGCTCCTTCCTCACTCCGCCACAGGACTGGCTGAGGCTTTGCGACGTGCTCGACCACATGATTGCCGACAAGCTCATCGACCCGCTGATTGTCGTTACCCCGACATTCTATGATGACGACGAGAACATCGGCGCCAACTCCATGCAGAACGCCATCGACCTTACGATGAACTTCCACAAGGAGCTGCGTGCCTGTCTGATACCCACTGTCGAGAAGAAATACAACACCTTCCTGCGCGCAGCCCTCTCTACGCCGGAGGCCGCTGTCTCCGATGACCTCATCACATCCACACGCACCCACCGTGCCTTCGGCGGTTTCTCCATGGGCTCGCTCACCACATGGTATCAGCTCATCGGCGACTGCGCTGCCGTGAAGTACTACATCCCGCTGTCGGGCGACATCTGGCACTTCGGCGAGGGCGGCAAGCGCGACTCATACAAGGACGTGGCGCTGTGGGTGAACGCCGAACTGGAGAAATCGCCGTACAAGAACGACTTCATGGTGTTCGGATATACCGGCACCGACGACCTCGCTGCCAAGCCACAGCGCAACATCGTGGCTGCCCTCAATGCCTTCGCCCCTGTCTTCCGCTTCGGCAAGCCAGACGCCAACCTCTTCTTCTCCATGCGCCAGGGTGGCAGACATTTCTATGGCGATGTGAACCAATACCTCTATTTCGCCCTGCCTCTGCTGTGGAAGTGAGATAACACCTTAATAACCTAACTTTCTTGTTCTGGCAAGCAGCAAGCTGATTACCCGCCTTTTAATGAGAAATATCATAACAATTCTTTATTGATTGATAATTAAAATTTTATGATTTATGCAACCGCAGATTTAACCAAATTCACGCAGATTT
>JABUUG010000133.1:15360-20585 GCA_021443285.1 Bacteroidaceae bacterium | reverse complement strand
ATAAATGGGAGTTAAAAGGAGTTAAAGGAGTTAAAGGAGTTAAAGACAAATGACTTTTTGTCTGATAACTAACTGAACACAAACCACATAGGCAATGTCTCTAACTTCCAATCTCAGTTACCACTCCTTTAACTTCATAATTAATAGATATTGCCTAAACATTAATTGACAGGAAACGTGCTATACCGTGTCCATGAACGAGCGCTGCACCTTGTTGAACAGCACAACGCCTATGCACAGAATTGCGAGCATGAAGAGGAAGCTGTAGAGGAGCATACCCCAATCGTGGCAGCCTACACCGAGCATACCGTACTTGAAGAACTCCACCAGCCCGGTCATGGGGTTTAGCTTCATGAGGAAGAGCAGGCGGTCGTCGTGGATGGTGGAGAGGGGATAAATGACGGGGGTGGCGTACATCCACAGCTGCATCATGAAGGAGATGAGTATCTGCACATCGCGATACTTGGTGGTCATCGACGAGAAGGTGATGCCGAAACCGAGCGCCAGCCCCGCCTCAATGAAGAGTATGACGGGCAGCAGCAGGGCGTAAAGGTTAGGGTGTACACCGACGTCCGAGAACAGCAGATAATAGCCGTAAACAAAAAGAAAAAGGGAGAGCTGTATGGCAAAGCGCACGAGGTTGGAGCAGACGAGGGCTATAGGCACGACAAGCCTCGGGAAATAGACCTTGCCGAACATCCTTGAGTTGCTGACGAAGGTGTCTGACGTGCCGCTGAGACACGTCTGGAAATACTGCCATAGGGCTATGCCGGCGAGGTAGAAGAGGGGCTGCGGAAGTCCGTCGGTGGAAATCTTGGCTATTCCGCCGAACACCACCATATATATGATGACCGCCATCAACGGCTGTATGATGTACCACAGCGGACCGAGAATGGTCTGCTTGTACTGCGTTATGAGGTTGCGCTCGACGAACAGGCGCAGAAGCTCCCTGTAGCGCCATATCTCCTTGAAGTCAATGTCAAAGAGCGAGGCGTTGGGCTTGATGACGGTTATCATTGTTTGGGGGGATGTTCTATGAATGGAAAATTAAGGGAGATATTTTGGGGAGTTAAAGAAGATTATCTTTGGAGTTAAAGGAGTTAAAGGAGTTAAAGGAGTTAAAGGAGTTAAGGGAGTTAAAGGAGTNGGCTGCTGTGCCTTCTGCAGCTCTTCCATTGTACGGTAGCAGCCAACAAGCTTGTCTTTCTTGAACAGAAACCAGTCGTACCACCAGTTGTCTTCCGTACACCCAAGGCTCATGAACATCTTCTTGATTCCTGTGTCGTACCGTTTCGTGTTATAGTAGTCGAAGTCTATGACATAAAGCGGTGTGCTTATTTCGTCCATCACCTTGACACACTCATAGTCTCCGGAGATTACAAACGGAGTGTATCCTGCCGTCTTTATCCTGTCTATGGCAACCTGAGGATGAACACAGTTCTCGCTTTTGCACCATATCATATATACGTGAACAACAGTCGATTCATGGCTTCTCAGGAACTCGCGCAGGGTAACGTCTGATACCTTGTAAACCATCCCGTCCTTTTTCAATGAGTCCAGCGGCACCGTTGGCACGCATACCCTGTCCTTCATTGCCTGAGAAAGACTTTCATAGCTATTGCTGTTTATGGTACAGCTATGCAGGGCGATGACCAAAATAAATAAAAGCAGACAGTTCCTCATCATAAGTTATTTATCCGTTGGGGATTTTCTGTGGATTTAATCAGATAGAATCTTTCAGGCATATTTGACAAGATAAATATCATAGATGTTAACATCGCTAAAGTTCAATGTACCTTGGGAAATAATCTCATTGCTGCCATTGTAGATATAATATATGTATTCGCCATCCTCCAAAGCAGTCAATGACAGTTGCCTGCTATACTCGTTGAAATCTGCTTCCAGTGGAATCTGAATGTTAGCGGGAGCCTTTTGGGGTCTATTGTTACTATGAAGGATAGGATAATGTTTGTGTTGTAGGGGAATATGGGTTGCCGATGCAGTAGATGACAACATGACAAAACTTTGCATAAAGAGAGTGAATACTAATGCAAATAATCTGATTTTACGGTTCATGGTATATGGAATTTTCTTGGTGCAAAATTATATATGTCATTTTTTCTGTGCAAATTTTCTTTGTTTCATTGTGTTTCTGAAATAATAATTTCGTGGATTATGCTCTGTATCATATTGATATACAATGGAATATATAAGTGTTAGTATTTTGAGATTTCCTTTTAAACGAGGATTTGGAGAAACGGTGAGAAACATATTTGCCTTGTAATTTGGTGGATTGATACTTTATCTATACCTTTGCTGCATCAAAAACAATTCATTATATGAATTTAAAGAGTCCCATTTCCAGATTTCTTTTTGCACTTGTTACTGCCCTTTTCTGTTCTTGTTCAAACGACCCGTTGTTGGAGGAACTGGAGCGAATCAAGCGGTTGGGCAATGAGTCGCCAAAGGAGGCTCTTGTAATGCTCGACTCTCTTGAGGTTGAGGTCAGGGGGAGGAGTGAATATGTAAGAAACAAGTACGACTTGTTGCAGATAAGGCTGAGCGATAAGGCAGACATTATGCCGAGCTCAGACATTATGATTAAAAAGCTGATGGAGTATTTTGAAGAGAATGGCACTGTCTTGGACAAACAGGAGGTGTACTACTATGCCGGCAGCGTCTATCGGGATTTGCAGGACATACCTCGTTCACTGGAGTATTTCCTGAAGTCGTTGGAATATGCCATCAATGAACGCGGCTGCGATTCTGTATTGATGCGCAACACATATTCCAATCTTAACTACCAGTACTATCAGGTGCAGAATTACAAGGATGCTGCTAAAATGGCGGAAAAGGAACTCGAATTATCCAAAAGGTTGGAACCATACAATATAACTGCATATCTACATTTAGGCACTGCATATCTTGCTTTGGAAAAGAATATAAAGGCGTGCGCTGTATATGATACCCTCCTCAATGAGATAGAAAGGTCTGGTAATGCCGCAAAATATCAAGAGGCGCTGTTTTACCTTATGGAGAACTATTCTGCTATGAGTCAAAAGGAAAGGGCGCAGAGGTGTTTTACCTTGATAGACAGGAAGATGCCCGACAGTATCTCTTTCTTACCATACTTGGCTTTTACAAAATATTATGAAATGTGTAACAAGCCGGATTCCGCAATTCTATATGGAAAACTCATGTTTGATGGGGCAAGCGACATATATGAGATATATGATGCTTCAAAAATACTTTTCCACGTTTACAATGCGCTGAACGATTCGAAGAATGCACACTACTATGCAAACATATACATGATGGCGAGTGATTCTCTGGATTTTGGTGGACGCCAGAAGTTGGCAGCAACGGTCAATAATGGGTTTCGATATAATTTTGACAAGAAGAAAGAACAACGCCTGAACGGCGAGAAAGAGCGGTACAGAAGTGCTCTGACCATAGTCGTTCTATTTACCATCATGCTGGCATGCACCGCCTATATCATATATGTACGGAGACGAAACAAACACCTGAGGCAAATGGTGAGTCTTTCGGAAGAACTGCGGAGGATGTCTGACGATGAACAGAGGCTGCGCAATGAGGTTGAACAGAAAGAGAAAGAACTGGAGGAGTCGAAGGAGTTTCTGGAGAAGTCCTCAAATGAGTTGAAGAGTGTAAGGGGGGAGCTTGACCGGCTGAATGCCGAGCTGTCTGATTATGACCGGGAGCTGAAGTCTAAGGAGCAGCAACTGTTGGAGAAGATAGAGCAGAACAAGACCTTCGTCAATCTGCTGCATAAAACGGAGCTGGAAGGCAAGGCTGAGGATGTAATCCATGCAATCACGCAGTCGGCGACAGGAAAAAAGGACATGAAGCCTTCTGACTGGAAGCGTCTCTATCAGGCTGTGGATGAGCTTTACCCCTTCTTCAAAGACCGTATGCTGATAGAGTTAGGCACATTCACAGAGAAGCAGATGCAGGTGTGCTACCTGATGCGAGCAGGCCTTACCAACCATCAGATTCAGAATATAACAAGTCTCTCGCGCGTTACCGTTTGGCGCTGGACGAACAAGTACAGCTGGGTGTCGGCAACAGGAGAGTATGCCATACGGAGAAGATAAATGGCACACTTATGATATCAAAGTGTGCCATTTACGATAGACAAGGGTCATAAAGTAAACCTCCTAACCATTATTGCCTGTAGCCGTGTCCCGCCAGTTCCAGATAGAACAGTATGCCGGAGGAGACGTGTCCTGTGGTTGTTGTGGGAATGCGCTGCACCATGTTTCCGAATGTCTCTTCCAGTGCGACGCAGTTCTCATACGGCACATATGTGTCTTGCTCCGAGTGGATAGTCCTTATAATGGTTTTGGGAGTCCAATCCTTCAGCACCCTTGACATTCTTTTTCCCAGTTCAAGCGTCAGCCCGTATGCGGGGTAGCCTTCCTTCTGCCCCTCTTCACTGAACGATGGGGTTGACATCATATCGAAGGTAATGTCCCCTTTTACTCCCAAGGTGTTCCTGATTACTGCTTCAACGTCAGCGGCGTAGCATTCTTTTGAGGAAATCATTTCCAGTATGCCGGCCTTCACCAGTGCCGGGTTTAACAAATCCTCCGGTTTCATGTTTTTGGTCTCTTCGGGGAAATACTCTTTCATGCCGAGATATATCATCGGCAGCGCTGACATTTCTCCAAACTGCCAGTTCCGCTTCTCGCCGGCAAAGAGTTTAATGGAAAGTTCCAAATCGTATAGTCCGCCGGAGGTCAGCGAACCGCTGAAGCGCAGGGCCTCGCCGGTCTTCGGGAACACACCTTCCATCATCTTGTGTACTGCAAGACTGTAGCCGCCGCCCTGCGACAGTCCGCAGGTATAGGTCTTCAGGTCGTCGGAGAAGTTCATGCCGTGATTGTTCATGTAGTCAATTGTGGCGAGCGCAAGGTCGTAGCTCTGTCTGCCTGCCGTCTCGTTGAATATGTATGGTGTCGGCTTGTCTCTTGTTATGCCGTAGCCTATAAGGTCGGACACCACCACCACCGCCTCAGGTCCCAGTATAGCCTCCATCGGCATGGCTTCCGAGGCGCACGCGGAGTTGTTTGTGCGTGTGGCAGGGGTGGCTATCATAATCTCCCTTGTCAGTGAGTGGAAACTCCCATCCACCACATAGCCGCCGATGACTGAACGGCCTGACAGCAATATGGCTTTGTCGTTGGCGTCGAGAGTGTTCCACT
>JABUUG010000133.1:5358-15019 GCA_021443285.1 Bacteroidaceae bacterium | reverse complement strand
AAAATCTCTTTTCCATAATCTGTTACATTAAAAAACTTGCGGCTATGTTCAGGAATGCTTTGAAGGATGCGTCCAGGCCGTTAGCTGCCTTATCCATGGTTTCTATGTGGAGTTCTGCTTCGTCCTTGCTTTTCATCTTCAACCATAGTTTGTTGAGGCTGCTGAATGCGTTTTTCTGCTTTCCCCAGTCAAAGTCAGGTGCCAGGAGTTTCAGCATGTTTTCCGTCTTTTCCGACGCGATCAGCTGCTGTATATCCACGTATATGCCGCCATTCTTTATCACGTCATACACAGTGGCGTTCTTTGTGATGTCGGCGTCATAGCCGTCGGGCAGCGACTGCGGCAGTATGGTCAGGTAGTCTCCCGTCCATTTTATGTGGAATGGGTATCCCATGCCGAACGACATCAGCGGCATCGTCCATGTGTTCTCTTTTCCAATGACGGGCACCATTGTGAATGCTATCATTTGCGGGTCAGTCGTCGGGAGCTTCTTCAGGGCTTCGATGAATTTCATGTCGGTGAGTCCTATACATGCCGACAGTTCCGGGGCGGCCGTTGCCCGCTCGCTTTCAGACATTCCGAGAGCTATGCGGGGGCCGATGGCGTTGAAGTCGTCGATGGTTATACCGGGCAGTATGCGGGCGATACTGTCCTGTAGGCTCTTCTGCTGGTCGGGTGGCAGTATCCCTCGCAGCAGGTCGCCCGTCTTTCCGATGTTGATGTTTGCCGCCATAAAGCATTCGCTGCTGAGATGCTTCATCACATAAGGGTCTGGGTCTGTGTATAGCTGGTTCGCGTATTCGCCAGCCACACCCTTCATGTCGAAGCGGCAGTCGAGCGATACGGAACCGTCGTTCCGCACATCAAACCATGCGTAGATTTCCGAACCGTCGGGGGTTGGGGTCGTCTCCCCTGTGGCAGCCTGTCCCGTCTGCATAACGGCTGCTGCCAGTCCCCACAATGCCATTGGAGTGTTGTCTTCATTGATGCAGTTGCCGAGCAGCTTGTGCTGTGTGTAGTCTATCACGTTCTTGCGCTCGGTGATGGACTTCGCGAACTCGCCGCTTTTCGCATAGCTCTCGTTGTCGTTCTGCCATGCTATCACCCTCACGCCGACCTCGTCTGCCACTCCCGCACGCTGTCCGGTCTGCTCCTTTACAAACTCCCCATCGGAGGAGCTGTCTTGCAGGGCAAGCACGTAGATCTGCCCCTCTCCGGTCTGTCCGATAAGCATATCAGCCGCCGGGTTTAAGCCGAAGTTCTTCGGGGCGTGGAAAACCTTCGCCATGTCTTGTGCCACCTTGCTGCCATCGCCAAGCAGACGGCCTAACACAGCATCTATGCCCACACTCTGCAAGCTGGGCGACATACGCATCAGCTCGGCATGGTTCAGTTTTATCAGCATTGATGTGCTTGCCGGCACATACTGCTCCAGTGGCGTTCTCAGTGGCTGAGGCTGCGGTTGCGGATTGTCGCCCTCGTCATTGCTACAGGCGGTCAGTATCAGCAACGTAATTGCGATAAAAGAAAGAATAGTTTTTTTCATAATTATTTGGTGTTAGCGTAGGCTATATAAATGGGAGTTAAGGGAGATGTTTTGGGGAGTTAAAGGAGTTAAGGAAGTTAAAGGAGTTAAGGAAGTTAAAGACATCACTCTACAAGTTTTAATACATATTGTTCTCTGGAGACAAGACATATGTCTTTAACTCCTTTAACTTCCTTAACTCCTTTAACTCCCTTAACTCCTTTAACTCCCTTAACTCCCTTAACTCCTTTAACTCCTTTAGCTCCTTTAACTCCTTTAACTCCTTTAACTCCTTTAACTCCTTTAACTCCCATTTATAAACTCCATCCTATTTCATTCGTGGACGGTCTATGACTCTCAGGCAGATGGCGTCCTGAAGGTCGCGTGAGTCCTGTTGTGGAGAGTCGTTGTTGAGGATGGTGAAGGCATACCAGTGGCCGCTGTCGGAGTGGATGTAGCCGCAGAGGGTGGTTATGCCGTGCGAGGGCATGGTGCCTGTCTTGCAGAACACCTTGCCGGTGAAGCGTGGGTCGTGCATACGGCGTCTGACGGAACCGCGGCGGCCGGGATGGTTGGGCGTGGCGAGCGACTCATGGATGAGGTTGTCGCGCAGTGTCTTGTCCTTCCATGCCTCGCGCAGAAGCCATGTGAGGAAGTGGGGTGTCAGCTGGTTGCTGGGCGACAGTCCGCTGCCGTCGTAGATTATGACAGTCTCCTTGTCCTTGCCGTTGTATTTCAGTATGCTGTCTATGTACCAGGCGTTCACATTGTGCTTGTTTATGTGGCTGCCGTGCTTCTGCGCCAGTTCGCGTGCGAGGTTATACTGTATAGCCTCCGCCAGCCTGTTGCTGCTGAAGGTCAGCATATGGGCGATGATGCTGCGCAGTGGCGACTGGTATGCTATCAGGGTGGTGGTCGGGTTGTCGTCTATGGTGTCGCCCTCGATGCTTATCCCCGCTTTGCGGAAGGCGTTGTGGAATGCCTCTTTAACATGTTTCTCTCCGCGAAAGAGCAGCGGTCTGCGGTAGTAGGGGAAGTCGCGTGGCAGGGTGGTGATGTCGGCTGTGAGCGTGTCTGTTACGGCGAGGCGGTATTTCAGTTTTCCCTGTATGCTGTTGATGCCGAGACGCTTTATGGAGTCGGCAAAGAGTTCTGCTTCGGGGAATGCCGGGTCTGCCGCCAGGTCGAGTATGAGATTCCCGTTCAGGTGGTCGCCGATGAAGCGTGTGCTGTCGATGAGCAGCTTGCTCCTGAACTTGTGGTCTGTATTCCAGTTGTGGAACGCCATCATTGCCGTCAGAATCTTTACGGTAGATGCCGGGACGTATGGTGTGTCGTTGTTGAGGGAGTAGAGTAGGGTGTCGGCGGTCAGGTCGTATATGGCGATGCCCATTTTCTCTGGGTCGAGGGCGGTCTGGTTGTTTATGATGCTGTCGAGTGTGCAGGCGAGTCCGATGTCTGTCGGGATGTGTGGTTTGAGGCTCTCTTTCTTCTTGTTCAAGATACAGTCTGTGCTGTAAACCCCTAAAGCCATTACTGCCAGCACCGAAACCGATGCCAGCAGCAATAGCAGGATTGTCTTTGGTTTGGAGTAAATCATTAATGACAATATATATGTTAATTGGAGTTAAAGGGGAGTTAAAGGGGAGTTAATGTGGAGTTAAAGTGACAATAGTCCAGAGCTTCAAATACATATGTCACTCCCCCCCAGTTACCACCCCCCTTTAACTCCCCTTTAACTCCATTTCACTCCCATTTATAGAACCCACCTAATCTTACAGTTTCACGCTTGTCTTCTTGCCGCTGTAGCTTACGCTCTTCTGCTTTCCGTCTGGTGTAACGATGTTGAATGTGCGTGTGGCAATCATTCCGTCGTAGGCACCGGTGCGTGGGTGTATGGTGAGCGTGCGCTTGGCGTCATTCCATGTGAAGCGTATCTCGGTGTATTTGCCCTGCTCGTAGTTGTAGTTGTCGAACTCGTCCTCATAGAGCGTGAAGTCGCCGTCGGCACCCGGATATACGCGCACCTCAAGGTTGTCCCACTTCTTCTCTGTGCTGTACTGCACGTCAGGGCCTATCGGCAGTATAGAGCCTGCCTTCACGAAGAACGGAATCTCCGTCAGCTGTGTGGTGAGCGACACTGTCTGGCCGCCGTCATACTGTTTCCGCGTGTTGAACTCATACCACTTTGCGCCTGCCGGCAGATAGAACTCGTTGGTGCTTGGCTTGGTGAAATCCACATCCGTTGACTTCATCTGCGTCTTGCCGGTGTTCTTGTCCCATCCCGCGTTTGCGTCCTTGTCCTTGCGCGACACCTCCGGCGTGTAGTGGGCCTTCAGGATTGGAGTTGCGAGAATCTGCTTGCCGAACATGTATTCCGTAGCCATGTTGTGGACGGTCTTGTCTTTAGGGAAGTCGAAGACGAGTGCGCGCATCATGGTTGAGCGTGAGGTGGGCTTTGTAACCTGCCATGAGGTGCTGTAGATATACGGCAGCAGCTTGTAGCGGAGCTTCACTGCGCCGACGAGTGCGTCATACACAGGCTCGCCCTTCTTGCCGTAGAGGTAAATCTCGCGTGGCACATCAGCACCGTGGCTGCGCATCATCGGGGTGAACACACCCTGCTGCATCCAGCGCACATAAAGCTCGTGGTAGGCGGGGTTCTTCTGTCCCGGCAGACCTTTCCATGAGCCGTTGTATGAGCCGGCGAAGAAGCCGCCGAGGTCGGAGTTGAAGTTCGGGTTGCCTGTCATGCAGAAGTTCAGCCCGGCGGGAATCTGGTTGCGCAGCATATCCCATGTAGAGACCACATCGCCGCTCCACACATTGCATCCGAAACGCTGCTGTCCGAAGAAGCCGGAGCGTGTCAGTATGAACAGTCGCTTGTCGTTTCCGTTGGCTTCCGCACGCTGGTGCTCATACACGCCGCTCACGCATCTGTGTGGGAAGAGGCAGCGCACATTGCGGTAAGGCCCCATGCCCGTCTTGTGTATCCAGTCGCTCGCCTTGTGGTTGAAGTGGTCAGGCTCTGTAGAGTCCATCCACCAAGCGTCTATGCCGTAGTCGAAGAGGCGTTTCAGGTTGTTCCAGTAGATGTCGCGTGCCTCGTTGCTGTATGCGTCATATACGCGCACGCCGCTCGGATAGTCCATGATTGGCGGCCACACATGGCTGATGCCCGACTGCGGCCATGTCTCTATGTTGAACAGCAGACCCTTCTTGTCCAGCTCGCGGTAGGCCTTTGTCTGCGGACCGAACGACTGCCATATGGATATTGATATGTGGGCGTTGCTGTCGTGTATGTGCTTTATCATGTCCTTTGGGTGGGAGAAGCTCTCCGAGAGGAAGTCCATGGCGTTCCACAGGTAGTTGCTTCCCCAGTACTGCCAGTCCTGTATGATGCCGTCGAGCGGTATCTGCTCCTTGCGGTAAGTGTCGAGCACATTGCAGGTCTCGTCCTGGCTCTTGTAGCGCTCCTTGCTCTGGTGGAAACCGTAGGTCCAGAGGGGGAACATCGGTGCATCGCCTGTAAGTTCGCGTATTCCGGCGACAACTCCATCGGCATCACCGCCATAGATGAAGTAATAGTCTATTGCCTCAGCTGCCTCCGCCGTGAAGGCAATCACATTGTCCTTATCCGACACATGGGTTGTGGAGTAGTTGTTCCAGTATATTCCATAGCCTTTGACGGACTGGAAGAATGGTATTCCGTCCTCTGTGTTGCCCGGGCAAAGGTCACGGTCAATGCCACGCTGCGACATCTTTCCGTTCTGCAAGATGCCAAGACCATAAATGTCCTCGTCTTTTTCAAGAGTCCAGGATGCGGTTGCCGTAGCTATACTAACGTTTCCGTTGTTTACGCTAAATGAATGGTAAGCTGAGGTAACTTCCGATGTCAGCAGCTCGCCTTTAGGAGAGTAGAACGAAATCATGTCATTGTCGTCAACCTTCACCTTTATCTTTCCAGATGTGGCGGTGGTGGGCTTGATTGCGATGACATCCGTTGGCGACTGGTAGTCAGCCTTCTTTGTCTTCACGATGTGTACGATGGTTGGCGTGAACCATTCAATCTTCACCTTCGCCTCGCTTGGCAAGCACAAGAGGCAGACGGTTAGTAGTGCAAGGAGATTTTTCATTTTCTATTGGAATATTTAGACTATTTGACTATTCTGGATAATTGGGGGATTTTATTATTTTGTTATTCCGGTATAACGGTATTCCGGTATTTCGTTATTCTGCGCTTTTCAGTCCCCACTTCGCGTTGTCGCTGTTCATGTCCCACGGTGCGAGGGATGGTGTGCTGTCGCCTGCCGAGTAGAGGCATATTGTGGTGTTCAGCTTGCCGTCGTCGGTGGTGCATTTCGGCATTATGCGGTATGTGCCGTCGGTGCATTGCTCTATGCGCCAGAGCTGCATGCACTGCCCCTTGTATGGTGCGGTGGTCACCTCTGTGCCGTTGGCGGTCAGTGCGCGGTCGGTGCCGTCTATCATTATCTTATAATACAGGCTGCCGAGGTAGCCCTCCTTGTCCGTTGCCGGCTCTATCTTCCACAGCTGGTGCGGGCGCGCCATGTAGTCGCACAGGCGGGCAGGGATTCTTCCTTCGGCGTCGGTGGCTTTTGCCCATGTGGACTGCACGTCGGCGAGTGTCTGGCCCTTCAGCTTCGAGTGTGCTTTCACGGAGTCTATCTGCCACCATCTGCCGCGCTCTTGTTCAAGGCGTATGAAATCCACTGCCAGCTCCAGCGCGTAGCCTCTGCGCTCGGAGATTACTGCGTACTTGCCCGCTTTGAACAGGTCGCCTGCCACCGGCCCGTCGTTCTTCCACAGCAGCGGGCGTATGGCCAATGTGCTGTAGCCGCCGCGGTCCATGTCTGCCTCCCAGTGGAACGATGTCTTCTCCACGCCGTCGGCCTCAATGAACCGTCCGAAATGTCCGGCGCCCACGCAACGTCCTTCGGCGAATGTAACCATCTTTCCGCCGCCGTGCAGCATGTCCCTGCCCATATTGTCGAGGTATGGACCTGTTACGCTCTTCGACCGTCCCACCACGATGTTGTATGTGGAGTTCACGCCGTCGCAGCATGTGCCGTGAGTGCCGAGCAGGTAGTACCATCCGTTGCGGTAGAGCAGGTCGGTCGCCTCGCAGTCGATGGCGATGTTCTGCGCCACATTGCCCTCCTTGCGCTTGCCCGTCTTGGGGTCGAGCTCCACTATGCGTATGAATCCGAAGTATGTGCCGTAGCTGCACCACAGGCGTCCTGTCGTCGGGTCGAGCAGCAGTCCCGCGTCTATCGCGTCGCAGTCCTCATCGTCGGCAGACTCCGCCACAACCACCGGCTCTGTGTATTTGAAGTCGGGCGATTTCGGGTCGAGTGTCTTGTTCCACATCGTTACCACAGTGCCTTTGTGTGTGCCGCCGAGACCGCCGCCCGTCGTGCTGTAAGCCACGAGATAGCGGTCGCCTATCTTCAGCACATCGGGGGCAGCGCCGCGTCCGGGCCTCACTGCTCCGCGGTTCCATGTCCAGCCGTCAGCCGACCACAGTCCGCCTTCGCCTGTTCCGAAGGTGTAGTATTTCCCGTCGCACACCGCAATGGTCGAGGGGTCGTGTATGAAGGGTTCGCCCGCAAGGTGCAGGCCTTGGGCAGAAGCGCTGAGGCTCATGCCCGCGAGTATGGAGCATATAATGGTTTTCATTGGTTTCTTACGATTAGGGATGTTACTGGTTTGCCTGTCTTGTCGAGGAAGCGGAGGCAGAAGTTGCTCATGCCGGGCCCGTTTATCACATAGCCCGTTATCTGGTTGTCGCCCTTCTTCAGGTGGACTGGTGCCGATGCGTCGTCAACAACCATGCGGCGGTCGCCGGAGAGGATGAGCGCCTCTGTGCCGTTTATCCACCACATTGATGCCGAGTTGGAGCCTACGCTCAGGCGCACATCCATTTCCTCGTCCGCATAGACGTGCGTAATGGCGGCGAAGATTATGCCGTACTTCTGCAGGTTGCGCTGTGTGGCAAAGCGGTAGAGCTGTATGTTGTAGCCTGTGCTTTCCAGCAGGTGCCATTTCAGTTTCGCGTCGTTCACCACCGTTGTCTCGCCCTCCTTCGGGCTTACGGGCAGCACGAGCGGCTGTTTCTTCTTAGACAGCAGCTTTGTCGAGAATGTCTCGCGCAGATAGGAGTCTGTGAATACTGTGTTAGAGCGGTTGGGCCAGTTCACCGGTTCAAGCAGTGCCCAGCGGCGGATGAAGCCGTTGGCGTCGGGCTTCGCCTCTGTGTTCTTCTGCACCTGTGTGAAATAGACATTGTTCTCGCCCGCCGACGATGACGACCAACTGCCTTGGGCAGCGGCGAGTACGGGCAAAAGAAGCGCAAACAGTGTGGAAAATACGTTCTTCATAGGCATTGTAGTGTAGATATTATAAAGAATAAAAAATCATGGTATCGACTGCAAAGTTAGGTTTTTCCCCGTTAATCGTACCATTTTCCGTGCCATTTTGCTCATTATCATCGTTTTTCGCCCCTGTTATCGCGTACTTTTTTAACTTTGTACCGCATATCGCCGTTTCTTAATCATGAAAAACCAGACTATTTCCGACGCTTCCGATGACCCTATGGGGGCGGCAATCGTGGACTACCACCGTACCGGCAGTGCCGACCAACTCATCGTCATGTCATCGGATTTTGACGACGATGAGATACCTGTCAGCGAACTTTTCCGCAGTTTCGATGCGATGTCGCCCATAGAGCAGACCGCACTGAGATATGCCAAAGGCAAGATACTCGATGTGGGCGCAGGTGCCGGCTGCCACAGTCTCGCCCTTCAGGATATGGGCAAGACGGTTACGTCGATAGACATATCACCGCTGTCTGTTGAGGTGATGGTGGCCCGCGGGGTAAAGGACGTGCGCATCCAGGACTTCTTTGCCGACGGTTTCTGCGGGCAGTACGACACCATCCTAATGCTTATGAACGGCATAGGCATAATCGGCACGCTCGCAAACCTCCCCATATTCCTCGCAAAGGCAGACCAATTGCTCGCTCCCGGCGGACAGATACTCGTGGATTCCAGCGACCTCCGCTATCTCTATGAGGACGACAACGGCGGGTTTGACCCCACCGACTTCCCCCATTACTACGGCGAAGTGGATTTCCGTATGCGGTATCGCGACATCATCGGCTCTACCTTCCGCTGGGTTTACATCGACTACAACACCCTCTCCGCCGCTGCCGCCGCTCATGGCTTCAAGGCGGAACTGATACAAGAAGGCGCACACTACGACTATCTTGCACGGCTGACAAGGGCATAAGGGTTGTTCCGTTATTCCTGCAATCCGTTATCTACCTCCAATGAGCCACTGTATCTGCAGCTGCTGCTGCGGATACCCCCCCATAAAAACACTAAACATAAAATCAATAACCACTATGAAAAACTTCCTTTCAATGCTCATCCTGTCCGTAGCCTTTGCTCTTTCTGCAAGCGGACAGGCAACATTCAGAAACCCAGTCATCAATGCCGATGTGCCTGACATCAGCGTCTGCAAGGTGCAGGACACCTACTACATGATTAGCACCACCATGCACCTCATGCCCGGCGCACCTATCATGAAGTCGAAGGACATGGTGAACTGGGAGGTCGTCAGCTATGTGTTCGACCGCATAGACGACGGCCCGCGCTACAATCTCGAAGGCGATGCCACGGTCTATGGTCAGGGGCAGTGGGCATCGAGCATACGCTACCACATGGGCAAGTTCTATGTATGGTTCACAGCCAACGGTGCTCCGGGCAAGGGCTTCGTGTTCACCGCCGACAGGGCTGAAGGCCCATGGACACTCGTCGCCCGTCCGCCGCACATGCACGACGGCTCGCTCTTCTTCGATGAGGACGGCAAGGTGTATATGTTCTGCGACAACGGACGCCTGCGCCAGCTCAATCCCGACACCTTCGAGCCTCTCGCCGGAGGCATCGACAAGCAGCTCTTCGAGCGCGACGAAGAGGAGAAGGGCGCACTGCTCGAAGGCTCTTCTGTCATCAAGCACAACGGCAAGTACTACCTCTGCATGATTTCAATGAAGTGGGGCGTGCCGGGACGCTACCGCCGCGAGGTGTGCTACCGTGCCGACAAGATTACCGG
>JABUUG010000133.1:0-4343 GCA_021443285.1 Bacteroidaceae bacterium | reverse complement strand
TCAGATAAGTCATTTGTCTTTAACTCCTTTAACTCCCTTAACTTCTTTAACTCCAATTTATGGCTCAAACGCCGGTACTGTCCAAGCAGTACTGGCGTTTGCTATGATAAGGCATCCGAAAATGTGCCCTTTCATGTGCCGTAAGAAACTCCTGAAACATAGTCGCAAGTGTCATGTATGGTTGATGTATTAACATATTTTAGGGGATTAAGTGCTAAAAAAGGGGAAAATCAGACAAATAATCTTGCTGTTGTTAAAAATGCACATACCTTTGCACCCGCAAAACCAACTAATTCTAAAAAAGCAAATTATGAAAAAGTTATTTCTGATTGCAGCAATCGCTATTATGTCTGTTGCTGCCAACGCACAGGACAAAGGTCCAAAGACAGGTTTCCGTCTCGGTATTGAGGCTGGCTATACATTCGCAACAGAAGGCAAAGGTTCTTGGAATGATGTGAATATTGACATTACTGCAGGTGCGCAGATTCTACCTTGGTTCTATGTAGGTGGTGGTATCGGTCTTGATATATATACCGATTCGGATTTAAAGACGGTTATGGGTGGTACTCCTCTCCAGCTCCCTATTTATGGACAGGTGAAGTTCTTCCTCCCTACACGCTCGGTAGTTCAGCCATATATTGACCTTCGTGGTGGTTATGCTGTTAATCTTTCAAAGTCAGATGATGGAGGTATTGTAGAATGTGGTATCGGTGCAGAGTTCTTTGAACACTGGAATCTCAGCGTAGGTTACAACGGCCGTTTCTACAGCAAGTCAAAGACAGTTGGCCAAATCACACAGACTACATCTTGGGACACCAACGGTGTATACCTTCGCCTCGGCTACAGATTCTAATTCCCGCTGACAAGTTTTTTTTCATTCGAAAATTGTATTTATTGGTTTTTATGGGGTGCGCTTTCGGGCGCACCTTTTTTTGATTGGGGGTAATGACATTTGCACTTTAGAAGGTGCATTTTTTGTGGATATTTGCGCTCTGGAAGGTGCAAATCGGGGATTGGCAATCGCAAAAAACGGGAAAGTTTTTGCTGTTATGAAAAATTGAGTAACTTTGCCACGGTGTTTGTTGCACCTTCCTATCTGTATTCCTGAAAAACATAACAAACAATAAGCCATGAAGAAACTGTTTTTTGCATCGTGCCTCGTGTTGGGTACGATGGCTGCCAGCGCACAATCTTACAAAGAATGGTGCGATGCAAGTGTGAATGAAATCAACCGTCTTCCGATGCACACCACCTACGAGTCGTCTTGCCCAAAACTGTCGCTCGACGGCAAGTGGAAGTTCCTGTGGGTGGAGAACGCCGACCAAAGGCCTGCCGACTTCTACAAGACCGACCTCAACGACAGTGCGTGGAAGGAGATGCCTGTGCCGGGTATGTGGGAGCTGAACGGCTTCGGCGACCCTATGTACATTAACGTTGGCTACGGGTGGCGCAACCATTTCGAGAACAACCCGCCGATGGTGCCTACGGTGAAGAACCATGTGGGCTCTTACCGCCGCGAGATTGATGTGCCTGCCGACTGGAAGGGCAAGCAGGTGATAGCATATTTCGGCTCTGTGGGCAGCAATATGTATCTGTATGTCAACGGTCAGTTTGTGGGATATACAGAGGACAACAAGCTCGCCGCCGAGTTTGATGTTACGAAATATGTGCGTCCCGGCAAGAACCTCTTCGCCATGCAGTGCTTCCGCTGGTGCGACGGCTCCTACCTCGAAGACCAGGACTATTTCCGCTTCACGGGTATCGGCCGCAGCTGCTACCTGTACGCCAAGGACAGCAAGGTGCAGATAAAGGACATGAGAGTGGAGGCTTCGCTTGACAATGACTACAAGAACGGCACGCTGAAGGTGATGCTCACACAGCAGGGCGGCAACGAGGTAACAGCGGAACTCCTCGACCAGCAGGGAAAGGCTGTGGCATCTGTAACAAAGAAGGCTGAGGCAGGAAAGGCGCAGACCATAGACATCAATGCCGGTGTGGTGAAGAAATGGAATGCCGAAACGCCAAACCTCTACACCCTGAAGCTCTCGCTGAAGAAGGGCGGCAAGACCGTGGAGACCGCTACGCAGAAGGTGGGCTTCCGTAAGGTTGAGATAAAGAACGCGCAGCTGCTCGTGAACGGTGAGCCGATACTGATAAAGGGCACCGACCGCCACGAACTCGACCCCGACGGAGGATATGTGGTGTCGCGTGAGCGCATGGTGGAAGACATCAAGATAATGAAGCAGATGAACATAAACGCTGTGCGTACAAGCCACTATCCCAACTCTCCGCTGTGGTACGACCTGTGCGATGAGTACGGCATATATGTTGTGGCAGAGGCAAACGTGGAGTCGCACGGTATGGGCTATCGCGAGACCACCCTCGCCAAGAATCCGGACTACGAGCTGGCGCACATGCAGAGAAACCAGAGGAATGTGCAGTGCAACTACAACCACCCTTCAATCATCATCTGGTCGCTCGGCAACGAGGCCGGTATGGGCGTGAACTTCGAGAACTGCTACAAGTGGATAAAGGCAGAGGACAAGACACGTCCCGTACAGTATGAACAGGCTGGAAAACAGGAGTTTACAGACATCTACTGCCCTATGTATGCCGGCTACGAGGAGTGTGAGCGCTACAGCCTGAGCAACAGTCTGCAAGACCAGAAGCCGCTCATACAGTGTGAGTATGCCCACGCCATGGGTAACTCGCAGGGCGGATTCAAGGAGTACTGGGAGCTTATACGCAAATACCCGAAATATCAGGGCGGTTTTATATGGGACTTCGTTGACCAGAGCATACACTGGAAGAACAAGAAGGGCGATGAGATTTACGCTTATGCCGGCGACTTCAACAACTACGACTCGCCCGACGACCAGAACTTCTGCGACAACGGACTGATAAGCCCTGACCGCAAACTGAACCCCCACGCCTATGAGGTGCAGTACTACTACCAGAACGTATGGACAACACCTGTCGACATGAGCAAGGGAACAGTGGAGGTATATAACGAGAACTTCTTCCGCACACTCGACAACGTAACAATGCAGTGGCAGCTCGTAGCTGACGGCGATGTGGTGCAGAACGGCAATGTGGGCAATATTTCAATACTCCCGCAGCAGAAGGCTGTGATGACTGTGCCATACAAGCTGAACAAGGACATCGAGGGCAAAGAGCTGTTCCTGAACATCAGTTATGTGCTGAACAGCGACGAACCGCTGATGAAGAAAGGCGAAGCTATAGCACGCCAGCAGCTTGTGGTATGCAAGGGCGATATGGCAAAGAAGCCTTGCTGCGGCAAATGCTCAGAGAAAGCTGAAACGGCAGACGCCGAGACGAAGGTTACGATTAACCCTGCCACGGGTATGCTTTCAGAATATGTCGTGAACGGCGTGAGCTACATCGCACCAGGCAAGGAACTGAAACCGAACTTCTGGCGCGCACTCACCGACAACGATATGGGAGCAAGTCTGCAGAAGCATTACATCGGATGGAGAAACCCGGAGATGAAGCTGCGTGAGATAAAGGAGACGGTGGAGACCGTTGGCGAAAAGGCAGAGAATGCGAAGAAAGGAAAGAAGGGAAAGAACGCAGAGACAGCGAAGGTGAAGAAGACCATTGTGGCTGTGATAGACATGCCTGCATTCCCCGCAACACTGACGATGACCTACGAGATACTCCCTTGCGGCACAGTGAACATCACAGAGCAGATGACCCCAACGCCTTATGTCAAGCACGATGCCTCCGACCTCTTCCGCTTCGGTGTACAGCTGCCGATGCCGAAGGCGATGAACATCAGCACATACTACGGTCGCGGTCCGAGGGAGAACTACTCCGACCGCAAGGACTGCGCCTTCGTGGGCAAATACACGCAGACCGCCGACGAGCAGGTGTATCCATACATCCGTCCGCAGGACACCGGTACAAAGAGCGACATCAGATGGTGGAAGCAGACTGACAGCAACGGCAACGGACTCTTCATCTCTTCGCCACAGCTATTCTTCGCCGCCGCACTGCCATACGAGCAGGACGCTCTGGACAACACCACCTGCAAGAAGGGTGCTGACGGCAAGTATGTGTATGAGTTCTCGGAGAACAAGCTCAACCGCCACATGCCCGAACTGCCGAAGGCCGACTATACAAACGTAACACTCGACGGTGCATCGATGGGACTCGGCTGCGTGAACAGCTGGTGGAGCACATGTATGGACAAGTACCACCTGCGCTTCGGAAGCTACACGTTTAAGTTCACGCTGAAGCCGGTGAAGAAATAAGAGACAGACCGGAGTTTTAATTCTGTAGTTAAAGAGAAGTTAAAGGAGTTAAAGGAGTTAAAGGAGTTA
>JABUUG010000132.1 GCA_021443285.1 Bacteroidaceae bacterium | reverse complement strand
GGAGTTAAAGACAAATGTCTTTTTCTCAGATAACTATTTGAACACAAATCACATAGATAGTGTCTTTAACTCCTTTAACTTCATAATTAATAGATATTGCCTTATATCAGATACTGTGAAGATATGCTCTCATTGTCAAGCACGCGACGGATGGTCTCCGCAAACATCTCCGCTACCGACAACTGCTTCACCTTTGCACAGCGGTGGGAATAAGGAATGGAGTCCGTAAACACAATCTCCTCCAGCGCGGACTTCTGCACCCTTTCACTCGCCGGACCGCTCATCACGCAGTGGGAGGCACAGGCCCTGACAGTCTTCGCACCAGCCTCTTTCATTATGTCAGCAGCCTTCGTTATCGTGCCAGCAGTATCAACCATATCGTCAACGATAACCACGTTCTTGCCCTTAACATCACCTATTATCTGCATTGAGGCAACCTCATTAGCCCTTGCACGAGTCTTGTTGCACAGCACAAGCGGACAGCCCAGATACTTCGCGTATGTGCTGGCACGCTTGCTGCCGCCGACGTCAGGCGAAGCTATCACCAGATCCTCAAGGTTGAGGTTCTTCAGATAAGGCAGTATCACGCCCGACGCATAGAGATGGTCAACAGGGACATCAAAGAAACCCTGTATCTGGTCGGCGTGCAGGTCCATCGTTATCAGACGGTCGATGC
The DNA here is from genome assembly GCA_021443285.1 of Bacteroidaceae bacterium. GTDB lineage: Bacteria > Bacteroidota > Bacteroidia > Bacteroidales > Bacteroidaceae > Prevotella. Next base: position 3,670 of record JABUUG010000132.1, on the reverse strand, counting down.
CCGCAACAGATAGCAGGTCGGCAATGAGCTTTGCACCGATGCTCACACGGGGCTTGTCCTTCCTGTCCTGTCTTGCCCATCCGAAATAAGGAACCACCGCATTGATACTCTTCGCCGAGGCACGCTTCGCAGCATCCATCATCAGAAGCAGCTCCATCAGATTGTCAGAGTTAGGAAAAGTGCTCTGAACAAGGAATATGTCACGACCGCGGATAGACTCCTCGTAAGAAACCGCAAACTCTCCGTCGGAGAACTTTGTCATGACCATGTTGCCAAGCGGACAGTTAAGCTGCTCGCAAATCTTTTCTGCCAGATAGCGGGTGGCAGTTCCCGAAAATACCATGAAATTATTCTTGTCCATGAGTATTGTTTATTATTGGTTATTGTGTATTGATTAATAAAACCTTATCCCCGTAATCACCTGCGCACCTACCTGACTGTTCAGCTTCTGGGTAAGCACTTCTCCGTGAAAGGACAGTTCCTGACGTAGAGCCGGGGAAAACAGCTGCACCATCAGCGTCTGGTTCTTGATGAACACCGCCCCCGTCTGCTTTGCGATGAAGTCGCCCGCCACCACCGGCCATGCTGCAACGAGGCGGCGCTGCTGCAACGGTGTCTCCAGACCTGCCTGCCTCAGCAGTTCCATCAGCGGCTTCTGTATATGGGTTTCCCTGCGTCTGAACATCACCTTCTCTGCCACTTACTCCTCCAGTTGCCCTCCCTTAGGGGGCAGGGGGCTGGGCTTACTAAAATTTCATTATCACCGCATTGTTGGCAGGAACTGTCAGCCTTACCGCCATATCTGCACTTATCTTCAAGTGGCATTTCTCCTTTGTGATAAGCTCTGTAGCCTCATATTCACCCGACGGAATGCACAGGTAGTCAAAAGCGTGCTGCGGTATCACGACATCAGCAATCTCCTCTGTATCCAAAAAATTAGCCACTATCAACAGGCGCTCGCTCTCCCAACAGCGCATGAATGCATACAGGCGGTGCGCATTGAAATTATCGCTCTGGGGGTTGGCATACATCAGGTCGAATGTCTTACCCTCCGTAACCGCCTTTTCCTGTGTGGCGACAGACAATATGCTGATATGCTGCCTTTCCATATCCTTCTCCTCGGCAGTAAGCTTTCTGCGGTTCACATAGCCGTGATACAGCGACTGCGGATTCCAGTAGTCGAAGATGGTCGTGCGGCCGTCCCTGCCGGAGAAACCCTCCTCGTCCATGCCTTTCTCACCATATTCCTCACCAGCATAAAGCATGAAAGGATTCGTGTTCAGCATCGTACTTACGACAAGGGCAGGGATGCCCTTCTGCGCATCACCGGCAAAGAAAGGCGAGGCAATGCGCTGCTCATCGTGGTTTTCAAGGAAGTTCAGCATATGCTGTTGGATGTCATTCACCGCCTGCCACTGGAACGTTATCGCCTGTGCAGAACAGTTGCCCTGCACTACTGATTTCAGGCAGTCATACAGACCAACCTTGTCATAAAGATAATCGAAACCGGCACCTATATACTCGCGATAAAGCGCGGGATTGTACACCTCGCCGATAAAAACAATGTCAGACCTCTTGAACTTCACCTTGTCGGTCGCCCAACGCCAGAAGGCAGAAGGCACCATCTCCGCCATATCACAACGGAAACCGTCAACTCCCTTGCTAGCCCAGAAGAGCAGAATCTCTGTCATCTTGTTCCATGTGTCTGGTACAGGGTCAAAATGCTCCGACCGTCCTCCCGCATCGCAATAGTCAATGCCATAGTTCAGCTTCACCGTCTCATACCAGTCGTTTCTGCCAGGGGCATTACTGAAACAGTCGTTTCCCGTAGCCTTTGCAGGACACTCTGTATATGCGTCAAAGCCTTCTGCCTCAAGGCAAAAATCTGGAGAGAAAGGCTGTCCCCAGCAATAATAGAAGTTATTGCTCGGAGAAAAGTGCCAGTCCTGATTATCGCCCGCACCCAAATCCTTGACATAGTCGGGCTTCGCTGCCACCGACTCATACTGGCGGGCAACATGGTTTGGCACAAAATCAATGATTACCTTCATCCCTGCCTTGTGGACACGCTGAACAAGGTTCTCGAACTCCGACATCCTGTTCTCAACATTCTCTGCAAGGTCAGGGTCTATATCGTAATAGTCGCAGATGGCATACGGAGAACCGGCAACACCCTTGACAACAGCCGGATGCTGACGTGGTATGCCGTAAGAAGAATAGTCTGTCGCAGTGGCATGGCGGATGACTCCCGTGAACCAGACGTGGCTCACACCAAGCTCCTTAATTCGTTTCAGCACCTGCGGAGTGTAAAACCCCATCTTGCCGCAACCGTTCTCCACAAGCGACCCATGACGCTTGTTCGTCGTATTGCTGTTTCCAAACAGACGAGTGAATATCTGATATATAACCATCACTAAAATTTTAACGAATAGTGTAATCGGCTTTGCCGCTTGCCAGAGCAAGAATAATGAATAGTGAAGAGTTTGCTGCCGCACTTTTAACGAAGAGTGAAGAACGAAGAATGAAGAGTTTGCTGCCGCGATGTTTGAATGTGAACAGTCTGTGCGGAAGCAAACTTTTCACCTTTCACTATTCGTTATTCACTATCACTCCGTGCACACTCACCTCTCTGCTTATCTTCCGTATCATGCCCTGCAGAGCCTTGCCCGGACCGCACTCTGTGAAATCGTCTGCACCGTCAGAAATCATATTGTTAACACACTCTGTCCAACGTACCGAAGATGTCAGCTGGGCTATCAGGTTGGACTTTATCTCCGCAGCATCCGTATGTGGCTTGCCGTCAACATTCTGATAAACAGGGCATTTGGGTTGTGAGAACACCGTTGCCTCAATGGCAGCGGCGAGTTCTTCCTTTGCAGGCTTCATATATGGGGAGTGGAATGCGCCGCCCACTTTCAGCACCAAAGCACGCTTTGCGCCAGCCTCAGTCAAAGCCTCACAGGCCCTCTCCACCGCAGCTGTCTCACCCGAAATGACCAACTGCCCCGGACAGTTGTAGTTTGCCGGTACGACAACACCCTCCGGAGTGCTTACCTTCACACATACATCCTCAACCACACTGTTCTCGAGACCCACAATTGCAGCCATTGTCGTCGGCGTAACCTCACAAGCCTTCTGCATAGCCATCGCACGTGCATAAACGAGTTTCAGACCATCTTCAAAAGACATTGCGCCGGAAGCCACAAGAGCTGAAAACTCTCCAAGAGAGTGGCCGGCAACCATCGCCGGGCAGAAATCATCCCCCATACACATAGCCGTAATCACGCTGTGCAGGAACACTGCCGGCTGTGTCACCTTTGTCTGCTTCAGTTCCTCGTCAGTACCCGAAAACATTATGTCCGTTATACTGTACCCAAGAATTTCATTGGCCTTGTCAAACAACTCCTTTGCCTTTACGTTAGTCTCATAAAGGTCTTTACCCATGCCCACAAACTGGGCACCCTGTCCTGGAAACACAAATGCTTTTGCCATATATGATTTTTCTTTACGTTATTTTTAATGCGGGCAAATTTAGTTCTTTTTGCTCTAACTGAAAGAATATCACGTCTCTTTTGCCCCTGCTTTGTTTTTTAATTAATCATTAATCAATGTTTAGGTGGGTTCTATAAATTAGCTTGAGGCATTTTGAGAGTTTTTATTGAGCAGATTA
>JABUUG010000131.1 GCA_021443285.1 Bacteroidaceae bacterium | reverse complement strand
CCTTCTGTGATGAAGACCGGGATGTTCCTGAGATTCTCCCAAGGATAGCCTTCCTCCAATACAAACGGGCCTGACAAAGGTGCTAACGCTGTCCAATACTCATGGTATTTTGCTCCGAGATACCAAGTGCCACCTGCGCCCATGGAATGACCTGCCAAGAACATCGCGTTCCTGTTGACGGGATATTCTGCAAGAACCAGTTCTATGACATTGATGACATCCTTTTCGCTCAGGATTTGCTGCTGAATGCTGTGGGCATCATTATGACCGTTCTTTATAATTTTCGCACTCACTTCCTTTTCGCCAAACACTGCGGGCAGAAGCAGGTTGTTGCCGTAAGCACCATGGCAACCTAATGGAGAGACCAACAGAAAGCCGTGTTCGTCAGCCAACTTCACCAGCTGCCCCTCGTTTTGGTCAAGGTAGGAGTTCTCGTCGTTCCACCCTCCATGCAGGAACACCATCATTGGGAGTTCGCTTTTCCCGTCCCAGCTGTTCGGAACGCAGATGCGATACGGCATTTCCTCATTGGCTTCCCTGAAAAAATAACTCCTGTGCTGGTCTCCCTTTTGCCGCCATGTCTTTGCGTCTTTCTTCGTCAGTTCCCTTGCCAACTTCCGCGACTCTTCAACCTGCGTTTTAGGGTCAAGATCTGTTCCAAAGGAGATTTTTTCCTGTGCCGTTATGTCGCCAAAACCGAGACACATAACGAACAAAACCGACACTGTTCTATGTAACTTCATAACTGTATTATGGTAGACTCTATAAGTTGGAAGTGAAGGAAGTTTATGGATCTTCCCAAATATCTTATCTATTTGCGCAGCAACTTGTTTTTCAGCCACTCCCTTACTGGCTCATCGTAGAGTCTCAGGACGGCGTAGGCTGTGGCTACGGAGAGGAGGAAGAAGGCTGTACAGACGAAGATATGGGTTGAAAACGGTGCGTCTGCATGTGTTGCCACCCAGTTCATCTGCATATATATGAAGGGGAAATGGATGGCGTAGAGGGGATATGAGATTTCGCCGAGAAAACGGCAGACAGCCATCTGCTTTCTGCCATTCACCACACTGCCCGCGCCCATCATGATGATTATCGGGAACACAACGATGACGGCGACACACTCATAAAGTCCGTTCTGCCAGTATCCCGACGGATTATCGCCGCCTATACGTGGCATAAACAAGATGACGGCGACAAGGAGCGATGTCCACCAGAAACCGCCACGCACTGCAACGAACTTCTTCAGCCGCGAAAGGAGCAGACCAATGAGGAACGGAAAAGCGAGTCGGACAGCGGCGATGTGCAGCTCCCAGCTGTCAATACCCCATCCTCCAATAAATGTTCCGAGGCGGATGTTGTCCTCCGGCATATCTCCAAAAGTGTTCAGCCCAAGAGCATGGTCTATGCTGCACAATGCGGCAACGAGGGTGAGCAAGACCAAGACCTTCGTGGGCAACCATCGCAACACAAAGGCATAGACAACGTTGGCGAAATACTCGAGCAGCAGCGACCAGTGGGTGCCTGTGAGCGGAAATGTCTCGCCCCACCTGCCGTCAAGCCCCGATATGGGGAAGATAAAGAAATTCAGCACGCCCATCCAAAGCACATAATACCATGCTGTCTGCGGAGCAATGTCGCCCCCGCGGAAATAGAACATAAGCATACCGAAAACAATGCTTATTGCAATCATAGGATGCAGGCGGATAAGGCGTCGCTTGAAAAAACCAATCGTACCCATCTTCCCCCAGCGGTCATCGTATGCATAGCCAACGACGAAACCCGACAGCACGAAGAAGAAATCCACGGCAAGGTAGCCGTGGTTTATGTGCTGGTGGACAGGGTCTCCCCAGAAATAGGTCTCAGCAAGGTGGAACATGACAACGGTCAGGGCAGCAACACCTCTAAGACCGTCAAGTATCTCATAGCGCGGTTTTGACTCTAAATATGCCACGGTTATAATGCTATAGTTATTTATAAGGGAGTTAAAGGAAAGTGAAGTTAATGTGGAGTTAAAGTGAAGGTAAAGAGGAGTTAAAGAGGAGTTAAAGTGACGTTACCTTCTTTGCGCAGAAATCATTTGTCACTTTAACTCCACATTAACTCCTCTTTAACTCCCCTTCACTACACTTAAAGAATAACTTCCAATTATTATACTCTTCACAAAAGCAACCTTCTCATCCATAGGCAGGCTGTAGTCAATCCAGTTGATGTGGAGGCCCCGGCGCTCCATGCCCCGGAACCATGTCATCTGCCGCTTGGCAAACTGGTGTATGGCAGTTTCGAGTTGGGCGCGCATCTGTGTGTAGGTGAGAGCGCCTGTAAGGTAGAGTGTGAGGAACTTGTACTCCAGTCCGTAATAGATGAGGTCGTCGGGGGCGATGCCGCTGTCGAGCAGCGTCTTCACCTCTGCAACCATTCCCTCCGCAAGCCTCTGGTCAAGCCGCTCCGTTATCCTCTGCCGGCGCAAGTCGCGTGGTATGTCAGTGCCGAAAATCAGGTCGGCAGGATTGCTGTCGGGCGATGGAATGCCAATCTGCTGCTGATTCACATCGTTGTCGAGGCTGTACATCTCAATCTCTATGGCACGAATGGCACGCTTGCAGGAATCCACATCCGTCTTGTTGTGCATATTGGAACCCGTCTTTGCTTTCAAATCCTCAAGCATACGGGTCAGTTCCTGCAGTGTCATGCCCTCAAGACTCCTGCGCAGTTCCGGGTTTTCCGGCACCGCCTTCAGGCTGTAGTTCTTCAGCACAGACTCTATATACAGCCCTGTGCCGCCGCAAAGTATTGGTATTCTGCCTCTTACGCATATATCATCGTATGCGTTGCGGAAGTCCTGCTGATAGCGGAAGAGGTTGTATTTCTCCCCGGCGTCGCAAATGTCTATGAGGTGATAAGGCACCGTTCTGCCCGACTCCAACGTGTAGTCGGACAAGTCCTTGCCCGTGCCGATGTCCATACCGCGATATACCTGCCGGGAGTCGGCAGAGATAATCTCCCCGCCAAGGGCATCGGCAAGTGCCACCGCAAGCTTAGTCTTACCAGAAGCTGTAGGGCCAAGAATGGTAATCATCAATTCACAACGGTGAAGCTCTTCATGAAACGGGTGAGAGCCGTGTCCGTTACACATTTGTTGTAGTGTTTTCCGTTCTTTACGTAGGTAAAGTTTATGCCACGCAGGATGTCATCATTGTCCGTGAACGCCCAGCCGTTGATGTCCGCGATGCCCGACAATTCAGAGAAACTGTCAGCCTTGTCAGACTTCACCGTCACCTCAACCGCCTGATTCCTTGCAATCGTCCTGTTCATGCCCTTCGCAGTGTTGAATCCGCGCGCAGTCAGCTTGTCGCCCTTCTTCAGCGGTTCGCGCTGTATGTCGTCACTTGAATAATGCTTCGACCAGAACGTCGGTATAGCTGGTGGCATACCTACCATGGAATATATGAACGCGCTGTCAGGCGTCTGCTCGTTGTTGAGCCTTACAAGCGACAGTTCCGGCACACCCTTGTATGTATATACAGGCGAGCATGGAGACTTCCTCAGGGCATCCCTTACGTTCACCACGGTGTCGCCGTTGTATATGAGTCCCATCTCGCAAACGTATGATATTTTCAAACGTGAGATATCGCCCCCAAAATCGTTTATGAGTTTCAACATAAGGCGGTAGTACTGCTGCTTGTTGAAGCACTCCTCCTGCATGTGTTCTATCCTCACCAGACGCGATTCCGACACATACTCATAGCCATCGAAGTCGTCGGAATAGCATATCTTCTTCCTCGCCTCCAGGGTGTCTATCCTGTTCGCCATATACTCTATTGCAGTCTCACACTGTTCGTTGATGGAGGCGACGAAGTTGAGGGGGTTATTCTTTATGCGGTCTATTATCACCTCCGGCGAGGTTACTGTGGACGATGTCAGCAATGTGCCACGCTCGTCTATGAACACCGCCGACCCGATAAGCAGGTTAAGGTTGGAGTCCGCCTTCATACCCTCCACAAAGAGGTTCTTCACGTGCCCCGTGCTGTCCACCTCCTGACAGTACCAGCGTGTTCCGCCGGGCAGTATTATTTCATAACAATAGCGATTGACGAGGCATACCACCCCCTGCTCCCTCCGCCTTTCAACATCGCCCCCACATGACAACAAGGACAATACGGCTAAAGCAACACAAAAAACTCTAAGCAAAGACTTCATATTTGGTTCACATGGTATCGAAAACGTGGGCAAGATAGGCTGAAAAGACCTCCCCTGTGTCCTATAACGCGGGCAAAATTACGTTTTTTTTATATTTCAGCCAGTTTTTCCTGTTTTTATTACACCAATGAACAAATTATTGTAAATTTGC
>JABUUG010000130.1 GCA_021443285.1 Bacteroidaceae bacterium | reverse complement strand
ATTGACATCTTGTATTTCTTGCATATTTTCTCCACATCTGTTCGTTTCCAGAAATCCTTTTCCATAAGTAACTTGATTATTTTCAAGATGTTATCTTCTTTTAATTTGTTTTTCTTGGAGTCTGGAAGTACTGTTTCTTCATCATCAGTAAAAATATCTGCAAGAATCTTTTTTGATTTCTCTGTCTCTTTCAAAAGAGCATTCATCTTTCTTTTATCTATACTCACATCTATTGGCGCAAAAGAACTTTTTTCCTGTATTCTGCTTTTAGATATTACAACATCATCAAATTTCTCTTTTGGAAGAATCACTGGGGAAGAATCTATAAATTTATCCTCATACTTTGCGAACTCAGCAAAAATTGCAAAATTAGTTTTGTTTATCTGTGGGAAATCGCAGAAATGAACATCAACAAAAGTCCGCTTAATTTCAGAAACAAATCCCTTGTTATGCATATATTTCCCCATTTCTGCAATTATAAGTTTTCTTTTCCTTAGCCTACACCGCTCTATTGCATCAAATAGCATTTCATCTTTCTTTTGCGGATTGTTCCTTTCTTGTACTTCAGACACTATTATTCCATTTATCTGCCTGATATATTCTTCGCATACACTACGCTGATAAATATAGTTTTTCTCTATATCAACTGGATTCGGCACAATATATATACAGCAATTCGGTTGTGTACTTTGATTGAGCATTTCAGTTTTCGGACAAGAGTCTTCACTCTGAATCAATGTATTTTTCATGCTTTCTATGGTTTACTGTATTGACAGACCGTTGTTATTGCGGGGGCAAAGATACTAATTTTCAAGCAATGGTTAGAAAATTAGAAGGCAATAATGTTGTTACAGAGCGGGGGGGGGAATCACGATGAAGGCATGGCTACATCAATCATAAAACATGAACCGCATCTCAATTATCACTCCAGTCAATAAATAAGACTTATTGGACTTGTAATCTCTTGGGCAGACACTCGGAAGTAGCAGAATTTTTCTGTAGCCATGCCATGCGTTTGACAAAATAGTCATAGTGCCGGAAACAGGCTGCGGCACATGGGATTCTGATACCTGTTGAGGCCATCGTTTCTCTTTCAGGAAACCACTGATTTTCAAGGCATTATATACGGGAGGCAATGATGCAAAAAATAAAGATGCCATTTACGAACCGTAAGAGGCATATTTACGACCTGTAAATGGCATGTTTATGAACCGTAAATGGCATACTTACGACCCGTAAATGGCATACATAGCTGACTCCCCTACTTTTTCACACGTGTTTCTGTCCATTCCTGCCGAAATAGTATCACCCAAAAATCTAAGGGAGGGGGATATTAATTGGGAGTTAAGGGAGTTAAAGGAGTTAAAGGAGTTAAGGGAGTTAAAGGAGCTAAAGGAGTTAAAGACAAATGACTTTTTCTCAGAAAACGATTTGAACACAAACCACATGGGTAATGTCTTTAACTTCCAACCTCAGTTACCACTCCTTTAACTCCCTTAACTTCATCATAAACAGATGTTGCGCTGAATGTTCATGAAAGCTCATGCGGACTTCTTCATCCGGCTGCTTCGGTGTACCACAAAGGCTATCAGGGCTATGAGGGCGAGAACTGCGGCGGCGGTGGGGAGGATTATCCTGTAGTCGGCAATGGCTTGCATGATTTGGGATGCACAGCCTGTGGCGGCTGCCGGCTGAACACCTTCGGAGGCCTGTGTAACATCGCTGCCGGCGTCGAGGGGTTTATCCGAAGATGACGCTTCGGAGGCGGGGGAGGATGAGAGTTTCAGTCCGCACGCGAGGCATTCGTTGCCGTTGTCGCTCATGGCGCCGCCACAGGCGAGGCATCCGCGTTTGGTAACATCGTCCTGATACTCCACCTTGTATATGTCCACGCAGTTGCCGCCGCCATTGTCTCTGCCCTGCGAAGTGGAGAACACATAGGTGCCGTCGCTCGAAATGTCGAGGCCCACGGGGTATGAGTCGGCATCGATATGTCCGATGGTGGTCATGGTCTCTGTATCCACGATATATATGCCGCTGGCGTTGTTACAGGCGGCAAAGACGTACTGTCCGTTGGGCGTGAGGGATATGGTGCGCGCTCCGGTGCCCACCTTTGCGGTCTCCCATCCAGACAGGGATGTGGTCTTGCCGTCGAGGCGGCTGGCTGCGTCGAGGAATTTCTCCAGCGATATGCGCTGCACTGCCCCACCCTTGTTGATGCTGAGGTAGAGATAGCCGTTAGAGAGGACGATGTGGCGCACGTTGGGCATCATGCCGAGCACCCTGCCGAGATATTTCCTCTGGGGGATGTCTATGACGGCTATTCCCCCGTCGTTGCCCATACAGCCCACGAAGAGGTACTTGTTGTCGGGGGTGAACACCGTGCCGCGCAGGGCGTAGCCGCTGCCGTTGTCCCTGTCCACCGAGTGGTCGAGGGGGTAGTTCAGCTTCAGCTCATAGTCAACAACCAGCTTGCAGATGTACTTCCAGTCGGCGGGATTGGAGGAGGAGATGTCGATGAGTCCGACGGTGTTGTTACCCCAATGGGAGATTGCCACAATATTTCCGTCGGGCGAGGTGGTAATCATCTTGGGCAGCGGTCCCGTCTCCATGAGGCGGACGATGCTGTCGGTCTCGGTGTCTATGATGGCAACGGCCGACGGGTCTTGTGCGTTTATGTCGAAGGAACGGCGGTAGTACGGCACCCACAGATATGCGCCCGCGTGGGAATAGGTGCTCTCCACGGGCTTGCCGTAGAAGGTGTTGAGATTCTCGGAATAGTGGGTCCATGGGAAGAGTCCTGAAGGCTCGCTCCACAACGCCGCATCGCGCACCTCATCGAAGGAATGGCGTATGACCCGCAGCTTCCGGTTTGTGGTGAAGTCGTAGCTGATGGTGGTGCATCCCTCAAGGGAGTTCACATAGTATTTCTTTCCGTTGGGGTGTATGTGCACCGACTTGGGGCTGTTGATGTCGGGGTCGTAGGTGCTGCCGTGCATACTGAAGTTCTGCTTCTTGTCGATGAGGATAATCTTCACCTTATTGTCGGACGTGGTTACAGACTCCCCGACGGAAGGGTGTACGAGAGACTGGGCAGAGAGCCCGGATGAAAAGAAGAGGGCGAGAAGTATGGTTACAGGAAATCTCATGGTCTATTGTGGTTTTGTGCGCAAAAGTACTAACTTTCAGGCAATTCGCAACTGTTTTTCCGTTTATGCAAGGTTATTGCGGGAATATTGTCGGTAAAACGCCGTAAAACAGCACAAAATCACCGCTTTCTGTTTGCATATCGCAAAAATGAGATACATTTGCACGCCCAATTAAGGTACAAAATCTCAGCCCATGAAACTATCCACCATCCGCAAGCAGGCGATTGACCTGCTGTTCATATCGCTCGGCATAGCCCTGTACTCCTTCGGTTTCTGCGCATTCACCCTGCCCCACAACATCGTCATCGGCGGCATGGCGGGCTTCAGCACGCTGATACACTATGCCAGCGGCGGCGCGATACCCATCTCCCTGTGCATGTATGGTGCCAACGCCCTGCTCCTTCTGTGCGGTATGCGCACGCTGGGCAAGGCCTTCGTGCTGCGCACCATCTTCGGCGCGACGATGATTTCCATGACCATCGGTATGCTGGAGGGCTACTTCACCGCCCACCCGCCCCTCATAGCCAGCGCACCGATGAGCATCGCCATGGGTTCGGTGCTGATGGGTCTCGGCATAGGCATCTACTACAGCCACCACGGCACCTGCGGCGGCACCGACATCGTGGCAGCCATCATGTCGCAGCGGACAAGCCTCAGCATGGGGCGCGTGATGATGGTAGTGGACATAAGCATCGTCGCCCTGTCCTTCCTGCTGCCCTTCGACGGCAGTATGGAAGACCGCATACAGATGCGTACGGAGACCATCATATACGGATGGCTCGCCATCTGCGCCTACTCGCTGATAGCCGACCGATACCTGTCGCAGGGACAGCAGGCGATGCAGTTCATCATCGTCAGCGAGAAATGGGAGGAGGTGGCTCACCGCCTGACACACGAGACGGGACGCGGCGTGACGACATGGGAAGGCAAGGGCTTCTGGACAAAGGAAAAGCGCACACTGATACTGCTGTGGTGCCGCAAGACGGACGCCCCGCAGATATTCTACATTGCAAACGAGGTGGACCCTAACGCCATCATCACCAACTCATACGTGAGAAGTGTCTATGGCAACGGCTTCGACCACCTGAAAGCGCATAAGAAAGGGGAGAAGAGGAAGAGGAGTTAATGGGGAGTTTTTTATGTGTAGTGAAGGGGAGTTAAGGGAAAGTGGAGTTAAAGTGGAGTTAAAGGGAAGATAAAGAGGAGTTAAAGTGACATTACCT